>NZ_JBVJOT010000019.1:36012-139161 GCF_055583025.1 Streptomyces sp. NPDC104831 | reverse complement strand
TAATCGGGATGAACACCACGAGAGCGGTGCGAGAGGAGGAATAGTCCCCTCGCACACAGCGTCCTCGCTGTGTTTTTTCAAAGGAACCTCGTCCCGGTCGTGATGACCGGAGACGGGGTATCAACATATCTGGCGTTGACTTTTGGCACGCTGTTGAGTTCTCAAGGAACGGTCGCTTCCTTTGTACTCACCCTCTCGGGCTTTCCTCCGGGCGCTTCCCTTCGGTCTTGCGTTTCCGACTCTATCAGATCTTTTCTCGATCCGATTTCCTCGGTGCTTTCCAGGTTCCCGCTCTCGCGTTTCCCTTTCCGGCGGTTCCGACTCTATCAGATCCTTTCGGCGACTGATCCCCGGTCAGCGGGGTTTGTCTTCCCGGCCGTTGGGCCGTTCCGACGAGTGAGACTTTAGCGGATTCCCGGCTCCCGAGCTAATCGGGGACCGACGCCCTTTCGAACGCGGATTCCTCATTTCGCAAATACGCACGCCAAAGCAGCGACGCCGGAGCGTCGACGGAGTGGGTGGTGCTTGCGGAATGGCTGTCCGGGGACCGACCGGAGTCGGCGCTCACGTCGGACAACTCGGAGAACAGTACGGATCGGCGGGGGGCGTGTCAACCCACTGCCGGACAGCACTCCCGAGGCGTACCGTGGACGGCGTGATGACGCGTACGTGCACCCAGCTCTGGTGGGCCGCCTGACGGCGGCCGTACTCACGTATGCACTCGACGGCCGCCGCTTCGGCGGCCGTTCTCGTCTCTCCCTCCGGGTCTTGAGGGGGCCGGCCGCAGGGGCGGCGGTCCCGACCTGAAGAAGGAGTGGACATGACCCGGGTTTTCAGCGGGATCCAGCCGACCGGACATCTGACCCTGGGGAACTACCTGGGGGCCATGCGCCGCTGGGCCGAGGTGGACCAGTACCGGGCGGACTCGCTGTTCTGCGTGGTGGACCTGCACGCGCTGACCGTGGACCACGATCCGGCGCGGCTGCGCAGGCTCAGCCGGCAGACGGCGACGCTGCTGCTGGCGGCCGGGCTCGATCCCGAGGTGTGCACCCTGTTCCTGCAGAGCCATGTCGACGAGCACACGCGGCTGTCGTACCTGCTGGAGTGCGTGGCGACCGACGGCGAGATGCGGCGGATGATCCAGTACAAGGAGAAGTCCGCCAAGCAGCGGGAGCGCGGTGGCGGCCTGCGGCTGTCGTTGCTGACGTACCCGGTGCTGATGGCCGCGGACATCCTGGCGTACGGCGCGGACGAGGTGCCGGTCGGTGAGGACCAGGCGCAGCACGTGGAGCTGACCCGGGATCTGGCGGTGCGGTTCAACCAGCGTTACGGGCACACGTTCGTGGTGCCCCGGTCGACGCTGCCGCCGGTGGCGGCGCGGGTGATGAACCTCCAGGACCCGACGCGGAAGATGGGGAAGTCGGACGAGTCGGGGACCGGGGTCGTCTATCTGCTGGACGAGCCGGACGCGGTGCGCAAGAAGGTGCTGCGGGCCGTGACGGACAGCGGACGGGAGGTCGTCTACGACCGCGAGCGGCGGCCGGGCGTCGCGAACCTGCTGGACGTCCTCGCCGCGTGCACGGGCGGGCGCCCCGAATCGCTGGCGGGCGGGTACGACTCGTACGGCGCGTTGAAGAAGGACACCGCGGAGGCCGTCGTGGAGGTGCTGCGGCCGGTGCGGGAGCGGCACCGGGAGCTGTGCGCCGATCCGGCGTACGTGGAGGGGGTGCTGCGCGAGGGCGCGGAGAAGGCGCGGGCGCTGGCCCGGCCGACGGTCGACGCGGCCCACCGGGCGATCGGGCTGCTGCCGCCCGTGGCCCAGCCCGCGCCGGACGCCGCTCGGTAGCCGGTCACCGGCCCGCGGGCGGTGCGGTGGGCGCCGCCCGCGGGCCGGGGCGGTCAGTCCTTCTTGCCGGAGGCGAGTTGGCGGCTGCGGTCGCGGGCGGCTTCGAGGGCGGCGATGAGGGCCGCGCGTACGCCGTGGTTCTCCAGCTCGCGGATGGCGTTGATCGTGGTGCCGGCCGGGGAGGTGACGTTCTCCCGGAGCCTGACGGGGTGTTCCCCGCTGTCGCGGAGCATCACGGCGGCGCCGATGGCGGACTGGACGATCAGTTCGTGGGCCTTGTCGCGGGGCAGGCCGAGCAGGATCCCGGCGTCGGTCATGGCCTCGACCAGGTAGAAGAAGTAGGCCGGGCCGGAGCCGGACAGCGCGGTGCAGGCGTCCTGCTGGCTCTCCGGGACGCGCAGGGTCTTGCCGACGCCGCCGAAGATCGCCTCGGCGTGCGCGAGGTGCCGCTCTGTCGCGTGGCTGCCGCCGGAGATGACCGACATGGCCTCGTCGACGAGGGCGGGGGTGTTGGTCATGACCCGGACGACGGGGGTGCCCGGGGCCAGGCGCTCCTCGAAGAAGGAGGTGGGGATGCCGGCGGCTCCGCTGATGACCAGGCGGTCGGCGGGCAGGTGCGGGGCGAGTTCGTCCAGGAGGGTGCCCATGTCCTGCGGCTTGACCGTGAGGATCAGGGTGTCGGCGGTCTTGGCGGCCTCGGTGTTGGAGACCGGGTCGACGCCGTGACGGGCGCGGAGTTCTTCGGCGCGTTCGGGGCGGCGGGCGGTGACCAGGAGGTCGGTGGGGGCCCAGCCGGCCCGGAGCATTCCGCTGAGCAGGGCTTCGCCGATCTTGCCGGTGCCGAGGACTGCGACTTTCTGGCTCATGCGGATCAGTCTGGCACCGGGGTGCGGTGTGCGGGCCGGTTGTCCGGTGGGCGGAACGGGGCGGGTCAGGGGGTTCGGGCGACGATGAGGAGGACGTCGTAGGTCTCCTCCACGACGCCGTCCGGGAAGACCTCCAGCAGGTGGGCGCGCTCCTGTTCCAGGAAGGCGGCCGCGTGCTGCGCGGGGGTGACGAGGAGGGCGGAGTGGGTGGCGACGTTGGCGAGGTGGGTGTCGATCGGGACGCGGCGGCTCCAGCGGACCGTGCGGCGGGTGAAGTCGAGGCGTCCGCTGGGGTCGGCCCGCTCGACGCGTTCGCCGGCCTTGCGCTGCTCGGCGGCGACGTCGATGCCGAGGAAGCGTGCGGCCCGGCCGGCGGCGTCGGCCATCCAGTCGACGTCGAGGGCGTTGGTGTTCCACCACAGGGCGAGCGCGCCGCCCGGCCGCAGCACGCGCAGCGCCTCCGGGACCGAGCGCGCCGGGTCGGTCCAGTGCCAGGACTGGGCGTAGGTGAGGAGGTCGGCGGTGGCGTCCGCGAAGGGCAGGGCGTTGCCGTCGCCCCGGACGAGCGGGAGGTGCGGCAGCGCGCGGCGGAACTCGGCGGCCATGCCCGCGCCGGGCTCGACGGCGAGGACGTCGGCGCCGCGGGCGTGCAGCAGGGCGCTGGCGATACCGGTGCCGGCGCCGACGTCCACGGTCCGGGCGCCGGACAGGGGGCGGCCGGCCAGTTCCTCGACGGCGTCGAGGAGGGCGGGCGGGTAGGAGGGGCGGTTCGCGGCGTACTGGGCGGCGACCGCGTTGAAGGACCCGGCCCGGGCGGCGTGCGGGTCGGCGGAGGGGGAGGGCGGGGGGACGGCTGTCATGGGATCAGGTCTACGGCATCACGGTGGGCGCGGGAAACCCCGGGCGGGCCGGGGCGGGCGGTCCCGTGGGCGTCCGGCCGGCTGCCGTGCCGGGGGGCGGGGCCGGGGGGCGGGGCCGGGGCGCGTCGGGGGAGGGAAGGGAACGGGGTCCGTTCCGCCGGGGTGAAGCCCCGTGGCCGGCGGACCCGGGCCCGGCCGGGCTCAGCGGCGGCGCTTCTTGCGGGACGGGTTGCCGGTGCGGCGGGTGGTGCGCCGGGCGTGGGCCTCGCGGGCCCGTTCGTACTCCTCGCGGTGCAGCTTCTCGCCCGGTGCCTCGGTGAGGGAGCGGACGAAGTAGGCGAGGAGGGAGCCGACGAAGCCGATGGCGAGCATGCCGCGCAGGGACGCCTGGCGCTGCGGGTCGTGCCGCTTGCCGAAGCCCTCCCAGGTGTTGCGGAAGGCGAACGCGCTGCAGATCGCGAACATCACCACGATCAGCACGGTCACGAAGGGGCCGGTGTCGGCGATCCGGATGCCCTGGAAGGCGAGGCGGAGCACCAGGCAGGAGGCCGCGGCCGCGGCGAGGGCGCCGACGGCGACACCGGCGCGGCGGGCCGCGTAGCCGTTGTCGTGGCCGACCCAGGACGTGCCGAAGAAGCGCAGGGGCTCGGGGCGGGGGCCGTCGTCCCGCGCCGCGTCGCCGGTGGAGCCCGCCGGGCTGTCCGGGGTGCCGGTTTCGTCGCTCACGGCACGATTATGGCCCCGGCCGCGGAAGGGCCGGGGGCCGGGGCCGACCTGGGTCCGCGGCGGGTCAGCCGCAGCGGGGGGCGATGTAGCCGTCGCTGCCGGTGTGGACGTAGGCGTCGGAGACGTACTCGCCGTTGTCGATGAGGTCCCAGATGTTGGTGGTGCCGTAGGTGCCGGAGACCGTGGTGCCGGGTGACTGGCAGTAGATCGGCACCCGGACGCCCTCGGGCAGCTGGCGGATCAGGTTGTACTGGGTGCCCGGGCCGCTGCGGACGTTCAGCCGGACGCCGGGCGCCACGGCGTAGGTGCGTACGGCCGCCGCCGCCTGGGCCGTCAGGCCGTCGCGGCCTTCGTCCACGCTTCCGGCCTCTGGTGTGTCGACAGACATGAAAGTGGTCCTCCCCCGTCGCTTTCCGAATGCGGTGCGAGCCGTCGCGGAAACGCGTGCGCGACTCGGACGCAGACGCTAGCAAGCCGCCTCTGTCTCGTACGAGTCATCGACTAGGCTCCGTGCGTCGCGCGCGCGGACGAACAGCACGGGGGTGGTCCATGGCGCCACAGCGCAACGCCGGAACGGACGCGGAAACGGAACTTCCGGAATACGCCGGCCACTACCCACTGGAGTCCTGTCTCGGATCGGGTGGCATGGGCGTCGTCCACCTCGCCCGGAGCACCTCGGGGATGAAGCTCGCGGTGAAGGTGGTGCACGCCGAATTCGCCCGGGATCCGGAGTTCAGGGGCCGTTTCCGGCAGGAGGTGGCCGCCGCGCGCCGGGTCAGCGGTGCCTTCACCGCGCCCGTCGTCGACGCCGATCCGGAGGCCGACCGGCCCTGGATGGCCACCCTGTACATCCCCGGGCCGACCCTCTCCGAGCACGTCAAGCGGAGCGGGCCCATGACTCCGGAGCAGTTGCGGCGGCTGATGGCGGGGCTCGCCGAGGCGCTGCGCGACATCCACCGGGTCGGCGTGGTGCACCGGGATCTGAAGCCCGGCAACGTGCTGCTCGCCGAGGACGGTCCGAAGGTCATCGACTTCGGTATCTCCCGGCCGAAGGACAGCGAGCTGCGCACCGAGACGGGCAAGCTGATCGGCACCCCGCCGTTCATGGCGCCCGAGCAGTTCCGGCGGCCCCGGGAGGTCGGTCCGGCCGCCGACGTCTTCGCGCTGGGCTCGGTGATGGTGCACGCGGCCACCGGGCGCGGCCCGTTCGACTCCGACAGTCCCTACGTCGTCGCCTACCAGGTCGTCCACGACGAGCCCGATCTGACCGGAGTGCCGGTGGGGCTCGCGTCGCTGGTGCGCAGGTGCCTGGCCAAGGAGCCCGCCGACCGGCCCACCCCGGACGAGCTGATGCGGGAGCTGCGGTCGGTGGCGGCCTCGTACGACACCCAGGCGTTCATACCGGCGCAGCGGACGGGCGAGGAGCCGGGGACGCCGGCTCCCGGGGCCGCCCCGGCACCGGCCGCCGCGGGTCCCGGCCGGCGCCGGGTGTGGCGCACGGGGCGTCGGCGGGCGGCGGCGTCCGCGCCCCGGTCGGCGCCGGGCGGCGGCGGGCGGCCCGGGCGGCGGCGGGTGGTCGCGCTGGCGGCGGGTGTGCTCGGGCTGGCGCTGGTGGGCGGGCTCGTCGCGGTGTGGGCGGCGGGGCGAAACGATCAGGCCGGCCGGGGCGGGGACGCGCCGGCCCCTACGGCGGCTGCCGGGGGCTGGACGGTCCGGCCGGCGGTCGGCGGCGCGGGCATGCCGCAGTGCTCGTACGGCGCGGGGAAGCTGCTCTGCGCGCGGCCGGGCGTCGTCTTCGCGCTCTCCCCGGCCGACGGCCGGCTGCTGTGGCGGCACGGGACCGGCACCCGGTCCACGAGCGGCCCGCCGGTCGTCTCCGGCGGGCTGGTGCTGCCGTACCCGGACGGCAGTCCCCGGCTCGCGGGGCTCGACCCGGACACGGGCGAGGAGGTGTGGCGGCGCGGGCTGCCCGCCGGGACGACGGTGCGCTACGCCGGGGACACCGCCCTGCTCGTCGGGGCCGGCGGCACGGTCACCGGCGTGGACGGCGCGACGGGCCGTACCCGCTGGCACGGCACGGTCCCCGGGCAGGGCGTGCCGTTCTTCGACGCGTTCCCCGGCGACTCGGCGGCCTACGCGACCCGTACGTCCGCCGACGGCACGCACACCCGGGTGACCGCCGTGGATCCGGTGAGCGGCCGGGTGCGGTGGGACGCCCGTCTGCGCGGCTGGCTGAAACCGGTCGCCGCGGGGGCCGACGGGTCGGTGTTCCTCCTGGCCTTCGACCGCGGCTACGGCGCCCGGGAGGTGGTCCGCTACTCCCCCGCGACGGGTGCGACCCGGCGGGTGGCGCTGCCCGCCGTGCTGGACGGCGCGCACGCCACCGTGCGCGGGAACGTCGTCTACGTCCTGGCCACCGGGGGCTCCCTGGACGCCGTGGACGTGGCGGCGGGCCGGCGGCTGTGGCACCTGGAGACGTCGGTGAGCCGGGGTTCGCTGCCGGTCGCGCGGGGCGAGCGGGTGTACCTGACCGCGAGCGACGGCCGGCTGCTCGCCGTCGACGCCGGCGCGGGGCGGCTGGTCGGGCAGACGCCCGCGCGGCTCGGGACCGACTCGGCGCGGGTCATGAGCACCCCGCCCGCCCCGGTGCCGGTCGGCTCCCGGGTCTGCGCGACCGCGCCCGACGGCACCGTGTTCACCGTGGACGGCCGCTCGCCGGGGGCGTGGTGAGCCGGGCTTCCGGCCGCCCGCCGCCGGCCTGCCGGGCCGGGCGGCCGGGCACGGCGAAGGGGCCGCCCCCGTCCGGAGGGCGGCCCCTGTCCGTGGCCGGTCAGCCCAGGCGGGACACGTCGCGCACCGCGCCCTTGTCGGCGCTCGTGGCCATCGCCGCGTAGGCGCGCAGGGCGGCGGAGACCTTGCGGTCGCGGTTCTTCGGGGCGTAGACGCCGTTCAGGGCCTGCTCGCGGCGGGCCAGTTCGGCGTCGTCGACCAGCAGCTCGATCGTGCGGTTCGGGATGTCGATGCGGATGCGGTCGCCGTCGCGGACCAGGGCGATGGTGCCGCCGGAGGCCGCCTCGGGGGAGGCGTGGCCGATGGACAGGCCCGAGGTGCCGCCGGAGAAGCGGCCGTCGGTGATCAGGGCGCAGGTCTTGCCGAGGCCGCGGCCCTTCAGGTACGAGGTCGGGTACAGCATCTCCTGCATGCCGGGGCCGCCCTTGGGGCCCTCGTAGCGGATGACGACGACGTCGCCGTCCTTGACCTCCTGGGTGAGGATCCGCTGGACGGCCTCCTCCTGGGACTCGCAGACGACCGCCGGGCCCTCGAAGGTCCAGATCGACTCGTCCACGCCGGCCGTCTTGACCACGCAGCCGTCGACCGCGAGGTTGCCGCGCAGCACCGCCAGGCCGCCGTCCTTGGAGTACGCGTGCTCGGCGGAGCGGATGCAGCCGTTCTCGGCGTCCTCGTCCAGGGCCTCCCAGCGCTCGGACTGGGAGAACGCCTCGGCGGAGCGGACGCATCCGGGGGCCGCGTGCCACAGCTCGACCGCCTCGGGCGAGGGCGAGCCGCCGCGGACGTCCCAGGTCTTCAGCCAGTCGGCCAGGGACGGGCTGTGCACGGCGTGCACGTCCTCGTTGAGCAGGCCGGCGCGGTGCAGCTCGCCCAGCAGGGCCGGGATGCCGCCGGCGCGGTGCACGTCCTCCATGTAGTACGTGCGGTCCTTGGCGACGTTCGGGGCGACCTTCGCCAGGCAGGGCACGCGGCGCGAGACGGCGTCGATCTCGTCCAGGCCGAACGGGACGCCCGCCTCCTGGGCGGCGGCCAGCAGGTGCAGGATCGTGTTGGTGGAGCCGCCCATCGCGATGTCCAGGGCCATGGCGTTCTCGAAGGCCTGGAAGGTGGCGACGTTGCGGGGCAGGACGGTGTCGTCGTCCTGTTCGTAGTGGCGGCGGGTGATGTCCATGACCGTGCGGGCCGCGTTCTCGTACAGGGCGCGGCGGGCGGTGTGGGTGGCGAGGACCGAGCCGTTGCCGGGCAGGGACAGGCCGATGGCCTCGGTCAGGCAGTTCATCGAGTTGGCGGTGAACATGCCGGAACAGCTGCCGCAGGTCGGGCAGGCGTTCTCCTCGATGCGGAGGATGTCCTCGTCGGAGATCTTGTCGTTGACGGCGTCGGAGATCGCGTCGACCAGGTCGAGCGTGCGGACCGTGCCGTCCACCAGGGTGGCGCGGCCGGACTCCATGGGGCCGCCGGAGACGAACACCGTCGGGATGTTCAGGCGCAGGGCCGCCATCAGCATGCCCGGGGTGATCTTGTCGCAGTTGGAGATGCAGATCAGGGCGTCGGCGCAGTGGGCCTCGACCATGTACTCGACCGAGTCCGCGATCAGGTCGCGCGAGGGCAGGGAGTACAGCATGCCGCCGTGGCCCATGGCGATGCCGTCGTCCACCGCGATGGTGTTGAACTCGCGCGGGATGCCGCCGGCCTCCCTGATCGCCTCGCTGACGATCCGGCCGACCGGCTGGAGGTGGGTGTGGCCGGGCACGAACTCGGTGAAGGAGTTGGCGACGGCGATGATCGGCTTCCGGCCGATGTCCGCACCGGGTACACCGGAGGCGCGCATAAGGGCGCGGGCGCCCGCCATGTTGCGACCGTGGGTGACTGTGCGGGACCTCAGCTGGGGCATCGTCGCTCGCTCCTTCAGACGGGTGTGCCTGCTGTCGAGCGTACGCCGGTCATCCAGCTGGCGGGACAAGGTGTCCGAATCCCGGGACGCCCGTTTCACCGGACGCCACCGGACGGCCCCTCACGGCGCGGTCAGGTGCCCCTGTACGACGGGGGCGACGCGGGCGATGATCCGCTCCAGGTCCGCCGACGCCAGCGGTTCGATCCGGATCACGTACCGCAGCATCGCACAGCCCACCAGCTGGGCGGCCGCCAGCTCGGCGCGCAGCTCGGCGTCCGGCAGCTCCAGCTGGGCGGCGATGCGGCGCATCAGCTGGGTGGCGACCAGGCGGCGGAAGACGGCGGCGGCCGTGTCGTTGTCGACGGCCGAGCGCACGATCGCCAGCAGCGGGGGGCGCGTGGCGGGGTCCTCCCAGACGCCGAACACGAACCGGGTCAGCCGCTCGCCGATCCCGTCCGCCGGGCCCTCGGCGATCGCGTCCGGCGCGCTCAGGGCGGGGGCGAAGGCGACCGCGACGGCCGCCTCGAAGACCTGCTCCTTGGTGCCGAAGTAGTGGTGGACCAGCGCCGAGTCCACACCGGCGGCCTTGGCGATGGCGCGCACGGACGTCTTCTCGTACCCGCGCGCGGAGAACTCCTCGCGGGCGACGGCGAGGATCCGGTCCCGGGTGCCGGCCGACTCGGTGCGCGGGGGGCGGCCCCGGCGCCGGGCGGGAGGACCGGGGGTGCCGCCGTCCGCCGCCGGGGGGCGGGGCGCGGTCATCGCCGGGGCACCCGCACGGCCGCCGTGCTCAGGTGGGCGCGGGTGAAGGCCAGGGCCTCGGCGAGGTCGGCCTCGCGCTCGGCGCCGGACATCGCCCGCCGGGTGTTGACCTCGATCACCACGTGGCCGTCGAACCCAGTGCGCACGAGGCGCTCCAGCAGCTCGGCGCAGGGCTGGGTGCCGCGGCCGGGCACCAGGTGCTCGTCCTTGGCCGAGCCCCGGCCGTCGGCGAGGTGGACGTGCCCGAGCCGGTCGCCCATGCGGCCGACCATGTCGAGGGCGTCGGCGCGGGCCGTCGCCGTGTGGCTGAGGTCGATCGTGAAGTGGCGGTAGTCGTCGTGGGTGACGTCCCAGTCGGGGGCGTAGGCGAGCATCTCGCGGTCGCGGTAGCGCCAGGGGTACATGTTCTCGACGGCGAACCGCACGTCCGTCTCGTCCGCCATCCGCCAGACGCCCTCGACGAAGCCCCGGGCGTACTGCCGCTGCCAGCGGAACGGCGGATGGACGACGACGGTGGAGGCCCCGAGCCTCTCGGCCGCCGCCCGGGCCCGGCGCAGCTTCGTCCAGGGGTCGGTGGTCCACACCCGCTGGGTGATCAGCAGGCAGGGGGCGTGGACGGCCAGGACGGGGACGCCGTGATAGTCCGACAGCCGGCGCAGCGCCTCGATGTCCTGGCTCACCGGGTCGGTCCACACCATGACCTCGACGCCGTCGTAACCGAGGCGCGCGGCGATCTCGAAGGCGGTCGCCGTGGACTCCGGGTAGACGGAGGCGGTCGAGAGCGCGATGCGCACGTCCGTTGGTTCAGCCACGTCCGTCACCATACGGCGTCGGGCGGGGCGGGTGCCGGGTGCCGATTGTCCGTTGTGAGGTATGCCATGCGGGCGCCGCGGAGGCGGTGCCCCGCGGGCCGGGGCGCTATGCCGTGACCATGTGGTCGAGGCGCCGCAGGATCACGCCCTCCCGCAGGGCCCAGGGGCAGATCTCCAGCCGCTCCACGCCGAAGAGGTCCATCGCGCCCTCGGCCACCAGGGCGCCCGCGAGGAGCTGGCCGGCCCTGCCCTCGGACACCCCGGGGAGTCCGGCGCGCTGGCCCGCGGTCATGCCGGCCAGCTTCGGGACCCATGCCTCCAGGGACTCGCGCTTGAGCTCGCGCTGGACGTGGAGGCCGTCGGCGCTGCGGGCGGCGCCGGCTATGCGGGCGAGCTGCTTGAAGGTCTTGGAGGTGGCGACCACGTGGTCGGGGGCGCCGAAGCGGGCGAACTCGCCAACTGTGCGGGCGATCTCGGTACGGACGTGGCGGCGCAGGGCGCGGACGTCCTCCGGGGCGGGCGGGTCGCCGGGCAGCCAGCCGGCGGTGAGGCGCCCGGCGCCGAGCGGCAGGGAGACCGCCGCGTGCGGCTCCTCGTCCATGCCGTAGGCGATCTCCAGGGAGCCGCCGCCGATGTCCAGGACCAGCAGCTTCCCGGCGGACCAGCCGAACCAGCGGCGTACGGCGAGGAAGGTGAGCCGGGCCTCCTCCTCGCCGGAGAGGACCTGGAGGCGTACGCCGGTCTTGTCGGCCACGCGCCCCAGGACGTCGTCGGCGTTGCCGGCCTCGCGGACGGCGGAGGTCGCGAACGGCAGCAGGTCCTCGACGCCCTTGTCCTCGGCGGCCCGCAGCGCGTCCTGCACGACCTCGATCAGCTTGTCGATGCCGCCCTCGTCGATGGCACCGCTGTCGTCGAGGAGTTGGGCGAGCCGGAGTTCGACCTTGTGGGAGTGCGCGGGCAGGGGGCGCGCGCCGGGGTGGGCGTCCACCACCAGCAGATGCACCGTGTTCGAACCCACATCCAGGACACCGAGTCTCATGTACGGAACGCTACTGCCAGAACCCGCGTACTCGGTGTCCCCGGTGCTCCCCCGCCACTTACCCTGGACGGGTGCCAAAGACGAAAAAGGCGAAGGCCGACAAAGCAGGCAAGGTCGGCAAGGCGGGCAACGAGCGTGCGGCCGCCGGAACTCCCGAGGAGGCGAGGGTGAGCGACGAGAAGGGGCTCGACTTCGCCCGCGCCTGGGTGGAGTTCCCGGACCCGGCGGACGACGAGCAGGTCTTCCGCTGCGATCTGACCTGGCTGACCTCTCGCTGGAACTGCATCTTCGGCAGCGGCTGCCAGGGCATCCAGGCGGGGCGCGCGGACGACGGGTGCTGCTCGCTGGGCGCGCACTTCTCCGACGAGGACGACGAGAAGCGGGTCGCCGAGCACGTGGCGCGGCTCACTCCGAAGATCTGGCAGCACCACGACGAGGGCACGCGCGGCGGCTGGGTCTCCGAGGACGAGGAGGGCTCCCGGCAGACGCGGCCCTTCCAGGGTTCGTGCATCTTCCAGAACCGGCCGGGCTTCGCGGGCGGCGCGGGCTGCTCGCTGCACATCCTGGCCCTGAAGGAGGGGCGCGAGCCGCTGGAGACCAAGCCGGACGTGTGCTGGCAGCTGCCGATCCGGCGGACCTACGACTGGATCGAGCGCCCGGACGACACGCGCGTGCTCCAGGTGTCCATCGGCGAGTACGACCGCCGGGGCTGGGGCCCGGGCGGCCACGACCTGCACTGGTGGTGCACCTCGGCGACGTCCGCCCACGGGGCGGGCGAGCCGGTCTACGTCTCCTACCGCGCCGAACTCACGGAACTGATGGGCAAGGCCGGCTACGACCGCCTGGCCGAACTGTGTGAGCGGCGCCTGGCCTCCCAGCTGCCCCTGGTGGCCCCGCACCCCGCGGATCCCGTGGAGTAGCCGGGGTCTTCCACCGCCGCCCCGCCCGTCCCTGCCACCTGGCCGGCGGGCTGCCCCGCCTGCGCTCCCCTCCCCCGGTCCCTAGCTCTCCGAAGGGCTCGGCACCCCTGTTTCCGAGGGGGTCGGGAGCGGGGTGTCCGGGGTGGGCGGGGGCGGGGTGGACGGGGGCGGGGTCGGAGCCGGGGGCGGGGAGGTGCCGGCCGGTGGGGTGGCCGCGGGCGTGGAGGGCGTCGGAACGGCGGACGGGGAGGAGGGGCGGGGGGCCGGGCGGGCCGGTGCCGTGCCGTAGCCGTCGATGGAGACCACCGCGCCCGCCGGGGCCACCGCCACGCGCGCGTGCCAGGGGCCGGCGGGCTCGCGGAGGTGATCGACGTACACCTTGACCGTCAGCGTCCGGCCGGGGGCGAGCGTTCCCGAGGACCGGCTGAAGTAGAGCCACGCGGCCGGCGTGGACACCGACCAGCGGATCCCGGACGACCCCGGGGAGGCCGTGAGCGTGATCAGCGTGGTGTCCCCGTCGTTCGCCGCGCCGACCGCCAGCCGCGCCGCGTCCCTCCCGTCCGTGCCGCCGACGCTCACGACCTGCACGGAGACGTCCGCCTTGCCGGCGCCGCCGGTGCGCGGGCCCCCCTTCGCCCTGGCGTTCCCCGCATTCCCGTAGCCGTCGGCCGGGCCGTCGCCGGGCGCGTCGGGCTCCTGTGCCTCGCGGGCGGTCGCGGACGGCCCGTCGTCCTGCCCGGCCGGGCCGCCCCGGTAGGCGGCCCAGAGCGCGAGGACGGGCGCGGCGACCACCGTGGCGACCACCGTGGTCGTGACGGCACGCGCGCGCATCCGGTCCCGGCGGGCCGCCCGGTCCTCGGGGTCCATCGGGAAGCCGCGCCGGTCGAAGCGGGGCAGGCCCGCGCCACGCGCACGCGGCTGGTGCGCCAGCGCCACGTGGAGGGCCGTGCGCGGCGCCTGGAGGACGGGCAGCTCGGCGGGGGTGACCGTGGCGCCGGGCCAGCGGCCGGGGACGGCGCGCCCGGCGGTGCGGCGGCAGCGCGGGCAGTCGTCCACGTGCCGGACCAGCTCGCGGCGCAGGGTCGTGCTCAGGACCAGCCGGTTGTCCCCGATGAGGTGGGCCACGCTCGGACAGCCGCCCGCCTCGACGACCGCGAGGGCCGCGCGGGTCCGCTCGACCTCGCAGGCGGCGGAGGCGAGCAGCTCGCGCGCGGCGGCGGGCTGCAGGCCGAGCACGGCGGCGACCTCGTGGGCGGCGAGGTGGTGGCGGACGGCGAGTTCCAGGGCCTCGCGCTGCTCGGGGGTGGTCCCGGCCGCCTCCGGCCAGGCCAGCAGGGCGAGTTCGCGGCGCCGCCGCTCCTCGGCCTCCGGCGTGAGAGCCGCTTCCGGGGCGCCCGCGCCCCGTCCGGCACCTCTGCCCGCGCCTCTCGCGGCACCTCGTCCGATGTCCGCGCCGGCCCCGGCACCGAACCCCGGCCCGACCCCCGCCCCTGGCCCCGCCTCGAGCCCCGCGCCCGGACCCCTCGCGGCGGCCCCGCCCCGGCCCGCCGCGTGCGTGCCCTGGCGGCGCCGCTTCGTCTCGGCGAGTTGGCGCAGGCACGCCCAGCGGGACAGGGCGTAGAGCCAGGCCCTGAGGTCGTCGGGGGACTCGGGGCGGCGGTGGCCGCGCCGGCCCGCCACGGCGAGGGCGTCGGCGAGGGCACCGGTGGCCGCGTCGTGGTCGCACAGCACCGACAGGCAGTAGGTGAACAGGCCGTCCAGATACGAGTCGTAGGGCGCCGGCGCGCGCTGGGCGATGGCGCGCGCGGCGGCACGGTCGCGCGCCTCACGGGCCTCGCGCGCTTCTCGTGCCTCACGCGCCTCCCGTCGCGCGTCACACGACTCGTTCCGCGCCTGGTGCGCCCCGGCGGTGCGGGTGGTGGTCTCCGGGCTGCTGCTCATCACCCGTGCGACCGTAGGCGGCGCCGGAGTGCCCCTTCGGGAACCTTGAGCAGTTTTAATCCGTACGGGTGAAACGATCCCTCATAAGGGGACAAGGGCGCCGTGTCCCGGCTCCGGAACCCGGGAGGGCCGGCCGGGAAACGGCCGGTCCGGTCCCGTTGTCAGTGCCGGGGGCTACGGTTTCCGCATGGCTGCCCGTACCAAGACCACCAAGGACCGCCCGTCGTACCGCTGCACGGAGTGCGGCTGGCAGACGGCCAAGTGGCTCGGCCGCTGCCCCGAATGCCAGGCGTGGGGCACGGTCGAGGAGTACGGCGCGCCCGCGGTCCGCACGACGGCGCCGGGCCGGGTCAGCACCTCCGCGCTGCCCATCGGCCAGGTCGACGGCCGGCAGGCCACCGCCCGCACCACCGGCGTGCCCGAGCTGGACCGGGTGCTCGGCGGCGGCCTCGTGCCGGGCGCGGTGGTCCTGCTCGCGGGCGAGCCGGGCGTCGGCAAGTCCACCCTGCTGCTGGACGTGGCCGCCAAGGCGGCGAGCGCCGAGCACCGCACCCTCTACGTCACCGGCGAGGAGTCGGCGAGCCAGGTGCGGCTGCGCGCCGACCGCATCGGCGCCCTGGACGACCATCTGTACCTGGCCGCGGAGACCGACCTGGCCGCCGTCCTCGGTCATCTGGACGAGGTCAAGCCGTCCCTGCTGATCCTCGACTCGGTGCAGACGGTCGCCTCGCCCGAGATCGACGGCGCGCCCGGCGGCATGGCCCAGGTCCGGGAGGTGGCCGGCGCGCTGATCCGCGCCTCCAAGGAGCGCGGCATGTCCACGCTGCTGGTGGGCCACGTCACCAAGGACGGCGCCATCGCCGGCCCCCGCCTGCTGGAACACCTGGTGGACGTCGTGCTGCACTTCGAGGGCGACCGGCACGCCCGCCTGCGCCTGGTGCGGGGCGTGAAGAACCGGTACGGGGCGACGGACGAGGTCGGCTGCTTCGAGCTGCACGACGAGGGCATCACGGGCCTCGCCGACCCCAGCGGCCTGTTCCTGACCCGCCGCGCCGAGCCGGTGCCGGGCACCTGCCTGACCGTCACCCTGGAGGGCCGCCGCCCGCTGGTGGCCGAGGTGCAGGCGCTGACCGTGGACTCGCAGATCCCCTCCCCGCGGCGCACGACGTCCGGTCTGGAGACCTCGCGGGTGTCGATGATGCTGGCCGTGCTGGAGCAGCGCGGCCGGATCAGCGCGCTCGGCAAGCGGGACATCTACTCCGCGACGGTCGGCGGGGTGAAGCTGTCGGAGCCCGCCGCCGACCTCGCCGTCGCGCTCGCCCTGGCCTCCGCCGCCAGCGACACCCCGCTGCCGAAGAACCTGGTGGCGATCGGCGAGGTGGGGCTGGCCGGCGAGGTCAGACGGGTCACGGGGGTGCAGCGCAGGCTCGCCGAGGCGCACCGGCTGGGCTTCACGCACGCGCTCGTGCCGTCGGACCCGGGGAAGGTGCCGGCCGGCATGAAGGTGCTGGAGGTCGCCGACATGGGGGACGCGCTGCGGGTTCTGCCGCGCTCCCGTCGCCGAGAGGCCCCACGGGAGGCGGAGGAGCGCCGGTAGACTTTGCCCTGGTCTCGCCCGTCCGTACGAACCGAGTGCGGGTACGGGGGCGCGTCAGAACCTGCGACCGGAGGAGTGCAGTGGCAGCCAACGACCGGGCAGCGGCTCCCGGCAAGTCCGGTGGGAGTGCCGGTTCCGACGGTCTGATGCGCGCCTCGCTGAGCGCCGTGGCGCCGGGCACGCCCCTGCGGGACGGCCTGGAGCGGGTTCTGCGCGGCAACACCGGCGGTCTCATCGTCCTCGGCTCCGACAAGACGGTCGAGGCGATGTGCACGGGCGGGTTCGTGCTGGACGTCGAGTTCACGGCCACCCGGCTGCGGGAGCTGTGCAAGCTGGACGGCGGCATCGTGCTGTCGTCGGACCTGTCGAAGATCCTGCGCGCGGGCGTGCAGCTGGTGCCGGACCCGACGATCCCCACGGAGGAGACGGGCACGCGGCACCGCACGGCGGACCGGGTGAGCAAGCAGGTCGGCTTCCCAGTGGTCTCGGTCTCCCAGTCGATGCGGCTGATCGCCCTGTACGTGGACGGTCAGCGGCGCGTCCTGGAGGACTCGGCGGCGATCCTGTCCCGGGCGAACCAGGCGCTGGCGACCCTGGAGCGGTACAAGCTGCGGCTGGACGAGGTCGCGGGCACGCTGTCGGCGCTGGAGATCGAGGACCTGGTGACGGTCCGGGACGTCTCGGCGGTCGCGCAGCGGCTGGAGATGGTCCGCCGCATCGCGACCGAGATCGCCGAGTACGTGGTCGAGCTGGGCACCGACGGCCGGCTTCTCGCGCTCCAGCTGGAGGAGTTGATCGCCGGGGTCGAGCCGGACCGCGAGCTGGTCGTGCGCGACTACGTGCCCGAGCCGACGGCGAAGCGGTCCCGCACGGTCGAGGAGGCGCTCGCCGAACTCGACGCGCTGACCCACGCGGAGCTGCTGGAGCTGGGCACGGTGGCGCGTGCGCTGGGCTACACCGCGTCGCCCGAGTCGCTGGACTCGGCGGTCTCGCCGCGCGGCTTCCGGCTGCTGGCCAAGGTGCCGCGGCTGCCGGGCGCCATCATCGACCGGCTGGTGGAGCACTTCGGGGGCCTGCAGAAGCTGCTGGCCGCGAGCGTGGACGACCTGCAGACCGTGGACGGCGTGGGCGAGGCGCGGGCGCGCAGCGTCCGGGAGGGGCTGTCGCGGCTCGCGGAGTCGTCGATCCTGGAGCGGTACGTCTGAGTTCCGGCCGGGCGCCTGACGGCTCCGGCCTTCCGGTCGGCCGGCGGCTGCGGGTTCGTCGTGGTTGCCCGCGCCGTTCCCCGCGCCCCTCCGGGGCGCTCTCAGTCCGCCGACAGCACGAACGACGCCTGGAGCTTGCCGTGGCCGGGCGCCCTGGCCTCCAGCAGGTACGTGCCCGGCTTCGCGGCACCGCCGGACGGCGTCGCGCAGTGCGCGGCACTCGGCCTGCGGTCCCACGTCACGGTGTAGGTGATGCTCTGCCCGGCCGGCACCCGGAAGGCCAGGCTGCCCGGACCCTTGGGGCAGTCGTCCGAGGACCAGAACGCGTCGTCGCCGTCCGCCGGGGTGATCGTCAACACGGCGCGCTTCGGGCCGAGATCGACCTTGCAGTCCGCCGACGAGCCGTTCTTCGCGGTGAGTTCGAAGGTCGGGGTCTGGTCCGGCGAGTAGGAGTTGCGGACGCTGCGCAGGCTCAACGCCACCGCGTCGGGGGCGCAGCCGGGCACCGTGGAGGAGCCGGGGAGCGCGTCGCCCGCGGCGACGGCGGCACCGCCGGAACCCGCGCCCCCAAAACCGCCCGAGCCGGCGGACCCGCCCGTCCCGGTCGAGCCGCCGGAGCCCGCGGCCGATCCCGGGGCACCGCCGTCACCGGAGCCCCCGGAGTCCGCGCCGCCGGTGTCCCCGCCGCCCGACTCGTCGCGCCCGCCCGGGTGTTGGGTGATCGCGGGGCCGGACGCACTCGGTCCGGGCGTGATGGTGTGCGTGGGGTTCTTGCCGTCGGACCCGGCGGTGTCCTTCTTGCCACCCCCGCCGCCGGTGGTGACGATCACCGTGATCACGAGCGCCAACAGGGCGACCACGGACAGCAGTACGACCCTCCGACGCCAGTAGATGGAGGAGGGAAGCGGCCCGACCGGATTGCGCAGAGATCCCACGCGCAAACTGTACGAGAGATCGCCGCGCTCGCTCGCGTCACCCGCCGTGCCGCGGTGAACTTTTCCGGATCATCATTTCTCCTAACTGCGTTGGACGGCGCGGTCCTTCGCGTTTCGCCACGCTCGGTGACCACCCCCTCACGCACGACACCCGGCCACCCGTGGCAGGATCGAAGGGCCATGACTGAGAAGCTCCACGCCCCCGTGATCGCCTGGTTCGACGCCCATGCCCGTGACCTCCCCTGGCGCCGCCCGGAGGCGGGCCCGTGGGGCGTGATGGTCAGCGAGTTCATGCTCCAGCAGACCCCGGTGAACCGGGTGCTGCCCGTCTACGAGGAATGGCTGGCCCGCTGGCCGCGCCCCGCCGACCTGGCGAAGGAGGCGCCGGGCGAGGCGGTGCGCGCCTGGGGCCGGCTCGGCTACCCGCGCCGCGCCCTGCGGCTGCACGGCGCCGCGGTCGCCATAACGGAGCGGCACGGCGGGGACGTGCCGACGGACCACGCGCAGTTGCTGGCGCTGCCCGGGATCGGCGAGTACACGGCGGCGGCCGTCGCCTCCTTCGCCTACGGGCAGCGGCACGCGGTGCTGGACACCAATGTGCGCCGGGTGATCGCGCGGGCGGTGACCGGGGTGCAGTACCCGCCGAACGCGACCACGGCCGCCGAACGGCGCCTGGCCCGGGAACTGCTGCCCGAGGACGAGCGGACCGCCGCGCGGTGGGCCGCCGCCTCCATGGAGCTGGGCGCGCTGGTGTGCACGGCGAAGAACGAGGGGTGCGGGCGGTGCCCGATCGCCGGGCAGTGCGCCTGGCGGCTGGCGGGCAAGCCGGAGCACTCGGGACCGCCGCGGCGCGGACAGACGTACGCCGGTACGGACCGGCAGGTGCGCGGCAAGCTGCTGGCCGTGCTGCGCGAGGCGCACGTGCCGGTGCCGCAGGCGGCGCTGGACCGGGTGTGGCACGAGCCGGTGCAGCGGGCCCGCGCGCTGGACGGGCTGGTCTCGGACGGTCTGGTGGAGCCGCTGCCCGGCGGTCTGTACCGGCTGCCGCTGGGCTGACACACAGCCAGGTCACATTCCCGGGGCGTACGTCACGAAGGAACCGATGCGCCATAACGCCCCATAAAGGGACGTAACTTCCCCGATCTCCACCCCGTCACGGCTTCCGTTACACAACCGACGGATAGCCGATTGCCGGCCGCAGGCTGGTCCGCACAGCCCCGTGACAACCGCTCCGTAGCTTCTTGTCCGTGCCCGGCGGACCACCGGGCGCGGGGACAGCGGGACTTCCGGCAGGAGCCGGAGGCACGACGGGGAACGGAGGCGGTTGATCATGGCGCAGGGCGAGGTGCTCGAATTCGAGGAGTACGTCCGCACCCGGCAGGACGCGCTGCTGCGCAGTGCCCGCCGGCTGGTGCCGGACCCGGTCGACGCCCAGGACCTGCTGCAGACCGCGCTGGTGCGGACGTACGGCCGCTGGGAGGGCATCGCCGACAAGCGGCTCGCCGACGCCTATCTGCGCCGGGTCATGATCAACACGCGGACCGAGTGGTGGCGGGCGCGCAAGCTGGAGGAAGTGCCGACCGAGCAGCTGCCGGACGCCTCCGTGTCGGACTCCACCGAGCAGCACGCGGACCGGGCCCTGCTGATGGACGTCCTGAAGGTGCTCGCACCCAAGCAGCGCAGTGTCGTGGTGCTGCGACACTGGGAGCAGATGTCCACGGAGGAGACGGCCGCGGCCCTCGGCATGTCGGCCGGTACGGTCAAGAGCACGCTGCACCGGGCGCTCGCCCGGCTCCGCGAGGAGCTGGAGGCCCGCGATCTGGACGCACGCGCGCTGGAGCGTGAGGAGCGGGAGCGTTGCGCGGCCTGACCGGGGCCGGACCCGACGGGGTCCGAGGGAGTTCACAGGCGGTGATCGCGGTGGGGACCGCGCTCGCCGCCCTCGCCCTTTCCCTCGCCGCCTGCGGCAGCGGGGGCACCGGCGCCCGGGACGAGGGCCCGGCGCACGCCTCGGCGGCGGCGGACGCCGCCGCCGCTCCCTCCCCCTCCCCCGGCACCGCCTTCGGCAAGTTCCGGCGGGTGGACGCCGTGGCGCTGCTCAAGCGCGACCCCGGGGTGTCGGCGGCGGTCAAACGGGAGCTGAAGCCGTGCGACGGCGACGACTACCAGGTCGACGTCTCGTACGCCGATCTCACCGACGCCCCGGTGGACGACGTCGTCATCAACGTGATGACCTGCGCGGACTGGGTCGGCATCGGCTCGTACGTGTACCGGGACGAGGACGGCGTGTTCCGGAACGTCTTCAAGAGCGAGGAGTCCCCGGTCTACGCGGAGATCGACCGCGGCACCCTGTCGGTGACCCGGCAGTATTACGAGCAGGACGACCCGATCTCCAGCCCGTCCGGTGACATCGTGACCCCCTACACCTGGAAGGCGGGCCGGTTCGTCCCGGGCAAGCCCACCCGCAACGAGTACGGCAAGTCCGCCGACGGCACCCCGCGGCCGGTGCCGGCCACCTGATCCCCCACACGCACACCATGAGGACTGAGAGCACCGGGATGGCAGACCAGACCCACGTCCTGTTCGTCGAGGACGACGACGTCATCCGCGAGGCCACCCAGCTCGCCCTGGAGCGGGACGGCTTCGCGGTCACCGCGATGCCCGACGGCCTGTCGGGCCTGGAGGCGTTCCGGGCGAACCGCCCCGACATCGCCCTGCTGGACGTCATGGTGCCGGGCCTGGACGGGGTCAGCCTGTGCCGGCGGATCCGGGACGAGTCGACCGTGCCGGTGATCATGCTGTCGGCGCGCGCCGACTCCATCGACGTCGTCCTCGGCCTGGAGGCGGGCGCCGACGACTACGTGACCAAGCCGTTCGACGGTGCCGTGCTGGTCGCCCGGATCCGCGCGGTGCTGCGCCGCTTCGGGCACGCGGGCGGGGAGCGGGCGCAGGAGTCCGGGTCCGCGGTCACCGGCACGCTGGCCTTCGGGGACCTGGAGATCGACACCGAGGGCATGGAGGTGCGGCGGGCCGGACGGCCGGTGGCGCTCACCCCGACCGAGATGCGGCTGCTGCTGGAGTTCTCCTCCGCGCCGGGCACCGTGCTCTCCCGCGACAAGCTGCTGGAACGCGTGTGGGACTACGGCTGGGGCGGGGACACCCGGGTCGTGGACGTGCATGTGCAGCGGCTGCGGCAGAAGATCGGCCAGGACCGGATCGAGACGGTCCGCGGCTTCGGCTACAAGCTGAAGGCCTGAGCGGGGCGGTATGCGGGGGATCCTGCGGCACCCGGTGCGGCGCGTGGAACGCGCGGGACTGCGCACGGGGCTCAGATGGAAGCTGAGCGCGGCGATCGCGCTGGTGGCCGGTCTGGTGGCGGTCGTGCTGAGCCTGGTCGTGCACAACGCGGCCCGGGTCTCGATGCTGGACAACGCGCGCGAGCTGGCCAACGACCGCCTGGTGCTGGCCCAGCGCAACTACGAACTGAACCGGGGGCCGGTCTTCCCCTACGTCCAGGTGGACGACCCCGGGCTGCCGGACGCGCTGCGCGAGAGCGTCGAGCGGGGCCGGCGGGCCAGTGACGTCTCCCGGCACGGCAAGGACCCGGACATCTGGGCGGCCGTCCCGGTGAAGGGCGGGCACGTGCTGTCCGTGCACCTGCACCTGCCGGACCGCAGCGTCGACATGCTGAGGGACCTGGACCAGGCCCTGGTCATCGGCTCGGTCGCGGTGGTGCTCGGCGGCAGCGCGCTCGGCGTGCTGATCGGCGGTCAGCTGTCCCGCCGGCTGCGCAAGGCGGCGGCCGCCGCGAACCGGGTCGCCAAGGGCGAGACCGAGGTGCGGGTGCGGGAGGCCATCGGCGGGGTCGTGCGGGACGAGACCGACGATCTCGCGCGCGCGGTGGACGCCATGGCGGACGCGCTGCGGCAGCGGCTGGAGGCCGAGCGGCGGGTCACCGCCGACATCGCGCACGAGCTGCGCACCCCGGTGACCGGGCTGCTGACGGCGGCGGAACTGCTGCCGCCCGGGCGGCCCACGGAACTGGTCCTGGACCGGGCGAAGGCGATGCGCACGCTGGTCGAGGACGTGCTGGAGGTGGCCCGGCTGGACAGCGCCTCGGAGCGGGCGGAGCTGCAGGACATCATGCTGGGCGAGTTCGTCGCGCGCCGGGTGGCGGCCAAGGACCCGGAGGCCGCCGTGCGCGTGGTGCACGAGTCGGAGGTCACCACCGATCCGCGGCGGCTGGAGCGGGTGCTCTTCAACCTGCTCGCCAACGCCGCCCGGCACGGCCGGCCGCCGATCGAGGTCACCGTGGAGGGCCGGGTCATCCGGGTCCGCGACCACGGCCCCGGCTTCCCCGAGGAGCTGCTGGCCGAGGGGCCGAGCCGGTTCCGCACCGGCAGCAAGGACCGCGCCGGGCAGGGCCACGGGCTGGGCCTGACCATCGCGGCCGGCCAGGCCCGCGTCCTCGGCGCCCGGCTGACCTTCCGCAACGTACGCCCCGTCGGCACCCCCGCCCACCTGCCCGCCGAGGGCGCGGTCGCCGTCCTGTGGCTCCCGGAGCACGCCCCCACCAACACGGGCAGCTATCCGATGCTGCCGGTGTCCGGGGGGAACCGGTGACGGACGTGGCGCCCGGGGCGGGCGAGTAGGACACGGTCGCCCGGACCGGGGTGTTCCTGTTCACCGACGGCCGCCCGACCGGTTCGCCCCGGTCCCCCCGACGGCTGCCCGACCGGTTCGCCCCGGTCTCCCCGCCGGCTGCCCGACCGGTTCCCCCCGGTCTCCCCGACGGCGGCCGCACCCTGCGCCGAGGCGCCCGGCCCCCGCGTCCCGCCCTCTCGCGGCTCGTCCCCGGCGTTCCGCCCCCGCGCGGCCCGTCCCCGGCGCCGGCGGCACACGCGGTGCCGCGGGCGGCGGGCACGGCTCGGGAAGACGCCGAAGGCCCCGGCGGCGGACACGCGCCGGGGCCTTCGGGTGCGAGGAGGCTCAGATGGCCTCGGCCATCGGCTGCGGCGCCGCTTCCGCGCCCTCGCCGGAGGCCTTCGGTCCGCCCTTGAGCGGCACCTCCTTGACGAACAGGGCCGCGATCAGCACCGGCACCGCGATCACGGCGCCGAGCAGGAACGCGGAGTGCGTGCCCGAGGAGACCGCGTGCTGGTAGGCCTCGCGGGCCGCCGCCGGCAGCTTGGCCAGGCTGTCCGCGTCCAGCTGCGCCGACTTGGCGGTGATCTTCGAGCCCAGGTCGCCGGCCCGCTCGGTCATGACGTCCTGCACGCGGTGGTTGAACAGCGCACCCATGATGGCGACGCCGAAGGAGGAGCCGAGCGTACGGAACAGGGTGGCCGAGGAGGACGCCACGCCCATGTCCTTCATCTGCACGCTGTTCTGCGCGACCAGCATGGTGATCTGCATCAGGCAGCCCATGCCGGCACCGACCACGGCCATGAAGACGCCGGAGGTGAACCGGGTCGTGCCGGTGTCCATCGTCGACAGCAGGTACAGACCGATGATCATCAGGGCGCCGCCGGCGATCGGGAAGATCTTGTACCGGCCGCTGCTGGTGGTGATCCGTCCGGCGATCATCGAGGTCACGAGCATCGCGCCGAGCATCGGCAGGAGCAGCAGACCCGAGTTGGTCGCGGAGGCTCCCTGCACGGCCTGCTGGTACAGCGGCAGGAACAGCGTGGCGCCGAACATCACGAAGCCGGTGATGAAGCCGATGACCGCCATCAGGGTGAAGTTGCCGCTCTTGAAGATGTGCAGCGGCAGGACCGGCTCGGCGGCCTTGGTCTGCCAGAACACGAACCCGATCAGCGCGGCCACGCCGATGCCGATCAGCTCCATGATCCGCGCGGAGGTCCAGGCGTACTCGGTGCCGCCCCACGTGGTGACCAGCACGATCGCGGTGATGCCGACGGTCAGCAGGACCACGCCCAGGTAGTCGATGCCCGCCTTGGACCGCTTCCTCGGCAGCTGGAGCACGACGGTGACCAGCGCGAGGGCGACCGCGCCCAGCGGGAGGTTGATGTAGAAGGCCCAGCGCCAGCCCCAGTTGTCGGTGATGGTGCCGCCGACCAGCGGGCCGCCGATCATCGCCAGCGCCATGACGCCGGCCATCATGCCCTGGTACTTGCCCCGCTCCCGGGGCGGCACGAGGTCGCCGATGATCGCCATGACACCGACCATGAGACCGCCGGCGCCGAGGCCCTGCACGGCCCGGAACCCGATCAGCTGGCCCATGTCCTGGGCCATGCCGCTCAGCGCCGAGCCGACGAGGAAGATCACGATGGAGGCGAGGAAGGCCCCCTTGCGCCCGTACATGTCACCGAGCTTGCCCCAGACCGGGGTCGAGGCCGCGGTGGCCAGGGTGTAGGAGGTGACGACCCAGGACAGGTGCTCCAGGCCGCCGAGATCGCCCACGATCGTGGGCATCGCCGTACCCACGATCATGTTGTCGAGCATCGCGAGCATCATCGCGATCATGAGTGCGAGCAGCACCACCCGCACACTCCTGGGGCGTTTGCCCGCTATGACGCCTTCGACTGTGTCCGCCATCATCTTCCCGTTTCCCCCAGGGCGGGCACTTACTTGCCGCCCGGCTAGTTCTCACTACACTGGGAAGGTAGACGGCTTACTAGCCGGGCGTCAAGTAAGTTTCCGCGGGAGCGCGAGGAGTACGAGGATGGGCGGCACCATGGACGGCACCAAGCAGCAGCGCCGCGGCAACACCCGCCAGCGCATCCAGGACGTGGCCCTCGAACTCTTCGCGGAGCAGGGCTACGAGAAGACCTCCCTGCGGGAGATCGCCGAGCGCCTCGACGTCACCAAGGCGGCGCTGTACTACCACTTCAAGACCAAGGAAGAGATCATCGTCAGCCTCTTCGAGGACCTGACGCAGCCGATCGAGGCCCTGATCGAGTGGGGCAGGGGACAGCCGGGCACCCTGGAGACCAAAGAGGAGATCATCCGCCGCTACAGCGAGGCGCTCGCGGGCGCGGAGCCGTTGTTCCGCTTCATGCAGGAGAACCAGGCGACGGTGCGCGAACTGCGCATCGGCGACACCTTCAAGGACCGGATGCGCGGCCTGCGGGACATCCTCATCACGCCCGAGGCGGAGCTGGTGGACCAGGTGCGCTCGGTCAGCGCGATGTTCACGCTGCACGCCGGGATGTTCGTGCTGCAGGACGTCGAAAGCGACTCCGAGAAGCGGCGCGAGGCCGTTCTCGAAGTCGCCCTGGACATGATCCGGCAGGCGCACGAACACGCCCGCCGCAAGGACTAGGTCAGACCGTCACGCCGTGGGAGCGCAGGAACGCGACCGGGTTGACGGCGGAGCCGTAGTTCGGGGTGGTGCGGATCTCGAAGTGCAGGTGGGGACCGGTGGAGTTGCCGGTGGAGCCGGACAGCGCGATGTGCTGGCCGGTCGCCACGACCTGGCCGATCCGCACGTCGATGCGGGACAGGTGCGCGTACTGCGAGTAGGTGCCGTTGCCGTGCTTGATGACGATGGCGTTGCCGTACGCCGGGCCGTCACCGGCGCCGTTGGGGCCGGCCTTGACCACGGTGCCGCCGTGCGCGGCGACGACGTCGGTGCCGGTCGGCACGGCGAAGTCCTGGCCGCTGTGCTTGGCGACCCAGTGGCCGCCGGCCTGCATGAAGCTGGCGGAGAGCGTGTAGTGCTTCACCGGGTCGACCCAGGACGTGGCGGACGCGGTGGCGGCGCTCGCGACCCCGGAGCCCAGGACGGCCGTGGCGCCGAGACCGGCGGCCATGACGGCCACGCGGGTGCGGAGCGGGGACGTGCGGGCGAAGCGGGACGTGAAGCGTCGGAACATCGTGACCTCGTGAACTCGGGGACTGGTCGGCCACCCGGCACACGGACGTCCGTCGAGAACGTCCACCGAAGCGGCCATTACTTGGTAACCGAGCACCCCGAGAGCTGACAAAGGGCCCCTCTACGGCACCGAGTAGTAGATGCCGCCTAAAACCGGTCGATTCCCGACACCTATCGCATTCGGCGGACACCGCTCCTGACGTCGCGCTTCTTCCCGCTTTCCACCTCCGACTTCGGTAGTAAAAGTCCCTTTTATCCGGCTATTTCCGTTCACTGTGCGGGTTAGTAGGTGACTTACCTCTCGTGCGCCATGTCACCGGCCGGATATCCGCCCGGGGGCGGAATTGTGACGCGCACCTCTATCCACCTACCGCCCGGTAACCCTACGGTTCCCCACGCGCCACCCTCGGCTCGGATCATGCCCCTGACCTTCAGGACGCGTACGGACACGCGTACGGACGTGAGAGGACCCCCACCGATGACCAGACGCCCCTGGGCGCGCCGCAGCTCCGTGACCGCCGTCTCCCTGGCCGCGCTGGCCGCGCTGGCCGTCCAGGCCGCACCGGCGCAGGCCGCACCGGCCCGGGCGGCCGGCACCACGGCCACGGCCGGGGCCACGGCCGCGAAGGTCGACCGCGCCACCTGGCAGAAGGACTGCCAGGCGGTCATGGACCAGGCCCTGCCCTATCTGAAGCAGCGCATCGCCGCCGCCCGGCCCGGCGAGAAGCAGGCCATCGTCTTCGACATCGACAACACCACGCTGGAGACCGACTTCGGCTTCAGCTACCCCCAGCCCGCCAACCGCCCCGTCCTCGGCGTCGCCCGCTACGCCCAGGAGCACGGCGTCTCCCTCTTCTTCGTCACCGCCCGCCCCGGCGTCCTGTACTGGCCCACCGAGTACAACCTCGAACACGACGGCTACGAGGTCACCGGCCTGCGCGTCCGCGGCCTGACCGACCTCTTCAAGGACGTCGCCGCCTACAAGACCGCCCAGCGCGCCGGCATCGAGAACGACGGCTACACGATCATCGCGAACATAGGCAACAACACCACGGACCTCTCCGGCGGCCACGCCGAGAAGACCTTCAAGCTGCCGGACTACGACGGGCAGTTGTCGTAACACCGCGCGTACGCGCTGACTAGGCTCACCCCATACGTCGTACGCACACGGGGGTGGCGGATGGAGCCGGCCGTACTGGGCAGCAAGCTGGCCTCCGGCCTGATCGGCCCGCTGGTGAGGAAGCTGTTCGTGCAGGACGGCCCCGGCGCGGGCCTGGCCGACCGCCCGGTACGGCTGTCGGCGCTGGTGTCGTTCCGGGGCGAGAAGCGGACACTGGGCGAGAAGGACGTCCACCGGCTGGCCGAGCGGATCGTGGCCCGGGCGGCGGAGTCGCCCGGCGAGCCCCCGTTCCCCGCCGACGAACGGGAGGCGGTCGCCGACGCGCTCGCCCGCCGCCTGCTCGCGCTCGGCGAGCTGGAGATGGAGGACGTCCAGGCCGTACGGCTGGGCAGCGCGGAGTTCGCCCGGCGACTGCGGCGCCACGCCCCGGCCCCGGACGGCCTGTCCGCCGACGCCCGCGCCTTCCTCGACTCCGCCGCCGAGTGGGCCTGCCTGCACATCCTGGAGTTCTTCACCCGGCGGTCGACCTTCGTGGCCCGCACCCTGGTGGAGCAGAGCCGCGCCCAGGCGGAACTCATCGCCAAAGTGGACGAACTGATCGCCCGCACCCCGCGCCCCGACGCCCGCGACACGGCCTTCGAACGCCGCTACCTCCCCTACCTCGCCGACCGCCACGACCACATCACCATCTACGGCATCGACCTGCGCGACTCCCCCGACCGGTGGCCGCTCTCCGTCGCCTACCTGAGCCTGGAGGCGACCACCCCGGACGAGTGGCCACGCGGTCCGGAACCCGCGGAGCGCCCGCCCGCCACGGCCGGCCGGCTCTCCGCCGAGGAGGCGCTGACCGGCGGCTCCCGCGTGCTCCTGCGCGGCGACGCCGGTTCCGGCAAGACGACCCTGGTGCAGTGGCTGGCGGTCACCGCGGCCCGCGACGCCGACCGGATCCCGTTCGTCCTCCCGCTACGCACCCTGGTCCGCACGGGCCCGCTGCCCGCGCCGGGCGGCTTCCTGACGGCGGTGAGCTGCCCGCTGACCCCGCCGGAGGGCTGGGCCGAACGGGTCCTGGCCGTGGGCCGGGGCCTGCTCCT
This sequence comes from Streptomyces sp. NPDC104831, assembly GCF_055583025.1. NCBI lineage: Bacteria > Bacillati > Actinomycetota > Actinomycetes > Kitasatosporales > Streptomycetaceae > Streptomyces > Streptomyces sp. NPDC104831. Next base: position 110,920 of record NZ_JBVJOT010000019.1, on the reverse strand, counting down.
GGTCGACGGCCTGGACGAGATCCCGGCCGCCGACCGCCACCGCGTCCGCGACTGGCTGCGCTCGCTGCTCGCCGCCTATCCCGGCAACGCCGTCCTCCTGACCTCCCGCCCGACCGCCGTGCGCCCCGACTGGCTGGCCCAGGAAGGCTTCCGGGAACTGACCCTCGCCCCGATGCGCCGTACCGAGGTGGCGACGTTCGTGCACCGCTGGCACGAGGCGGCGCGGGCACCGGAGTACGAGCAGCCGCTGCTGGACTCGCTGCGCACCAAGCGCGACCTGGCCCGGCTTGCCACCAACCCGCTGATGTGCGGCCTGATCTGCGCCCTGCACCGGGAACGCCGGGGCTATCTCCCGACCGGCCGCAAGGAGTTGTACGACGCCGCCCTCACGATGCTCCTCGCCCGCCGGGACCGGGAGCGGGGCATGGGCGCCGAACCCGGTGAGGAGGCACAGCTGGAACTGCTCCAGCGGCTGGCGTACGCGCTGGTGCTCAGCGGCCGCACGGAGATGGACCTCGATGCGGCCGAGGGCATCGTGGAGCGGTGTCTGCCCGCGATCGCGTCGGCGCCCGGGGACGCGGCCTCGGTGCTGCGTGCGCTCCTGCTGCGCAGCGGCCTGCTGCGGCAGCCGGCGGAAGGGGTGGTCGACTTCGTCCACCGCACCTTCCAGGACTACCTGGGCGCGCGGTACGCGGTGGAGGAGGGCCACCTCGACGTCCTCCTCGGCCACGCCGACGACACCCAGTGGGAGGACGTCATCCGCATGGCGGTGGCCCACGCCCGGCCACGTGAACGGGCATGGCTGCTCCGGCGGTTGCTGGCCCGGGGCACTCCCCGCCTGACGCTGCTGGCGCTGGCCTGCCTGGAACACGCGACCGCCCTGGACCCCGGGGTGCGGGCGGAGATCGAGGAGCGGGCGGGCAGGCTGATCCCACCGCGGACGACGGAGGACGCCAGAGCCCTGGCGGAAGCGGGCCCGCTGGTACTGGAGTTGCTGCCGGGACCGGAGGGCCTGACGGCCGAGGAGGCCCACGGGGTCACGGTCACCGCCTCGCTGCTGGGGGTGGAGGAACCGGACGGGGCGCTGGCGGTGCTGCGCCGGTTCCGGGACCACCCGGACCTGGATGTGCGACGGCAACTGGTGGGGACCTGGTCGCGTTTCGACGCCGGTGTCTACGCGACGGAGGTCCTGGACCACCTGGACCGCACGGACCTCGTCCTGACCTGCGAGTCGGCCGAACAGCGCGCGGCGGTGGCCCGGATGTGTCCCTGGCAGCGCCTGCACTTCCGGGGGGAGCACTTGATCGAGGACATCATCACCACGGTGCCGGACCCCGAGGCGGTGCGGGCACTCACCCTGTCGGCCAATCCGTGTCCCGTTGATCTGGGCGCCCTGACGCGGTTCCGTTCCCTGCGCGCTCTGTCGGTTTTCGGCTGTCCCGAGGCCCACGGTGTGGCCCGCCTCGCCGAACTGCCGCTCGCGCAGTTCGACTGCGCCGGCGTTACGGACCTGACCGGTCTACGGGCCTTGCGGTCCCTCACCCGGCTCGCCGTGAGCCAGCCGTTGCCGGGCACCGACCTGCGCCTCACCCTGCCCGTCAACGCTCCGCTGAGGTTCCTCCACCTCGGCGACCGCAGCGTCGACAACACAGGGCTGCGCGGGCTGGAGCACTGGACGGAGCTGCGCACGCTGAGTCTCGGACTGCTGACCACGGAGCTGACGGCCGACGACTGGAGCCGGGTCGCCCGGCTTCCCGGGCTCGTCCGGCTCCACCTGGAGTGGAGCGCCCGTTGGGACTTGCACCTCCTGCCGGAACTTCCCGGCATTCGGGACTTGCGGGTTTCCTCGTCATTCGGCGAGGGAGGGCTGTCCGTGCTGGCATCCAGGCTCCCGGGCCTGCGCTCGGTCACCTTGGTGGCCCTCCCCGGCACCGCGCTCTTCCCCGTCGCGCCCCTCTTCCCCCACGCCGAAGTGACCCTCGAACAACGCTGAAGGGGCCGGTGCCCGAAGGCACCGGCCCCTTCACCGGCTGAACCGCCGGAGGCTTACGCGTCCTTGCTCAGGTTCGGACCCGCCCCACCCGCGGCCTGCTCGATCGGCGGAGCGTCCGGCAGGGCCGACTTCTCCTCACCGCGGAAGGTGAAGGTGGCGGCGTCGCCCTCGCCCTCGGTGTCCACGACCACGATGTGACCGGGGCGCAGCTCGCCGAAGAGGATCTTCTCCGAGAGCGTGTCCTCGATCTCGCGCTGGATCGTGCGGCGCAGCGGCCGGGCACCCAGCACCGGGTCGTAACCCTTCTTGGACAGCAGCTCCTTGGCGGACTGGGAGAGCTCGATGCCCATGTCCCGGTCCTTCAGGCGCTCGTCCACCTTGCCGACCATGAGGTCGACGATCCGCAGGATGTCCTCCTGCGTGAGCTGCGGGAAGACGACCACGTCGTCGACGCGGTTGAGGAACTCGGGGCGGAAGTGCTGCTTCAGCTCGTCCGACACCTTGTTCTTCATGCGCTCGTAGTTGGTCTTCGTGTCGCCCGCGGCGGCGAAGCCGAGGTTGAAGCCCTTGGAGATGTCCCGGGTGCCGAGGTTGGTCGTCATGATGATGACCGTGTTCTTGAAGTCCACGACCCGGCCCTGGGAGTCGGTCAGGCGACCGTCCTCCAGGATCTGCAGCAGCGAGTTGAAGATGTCCGGGTGGGCCTTCTCGACCTCGTCGAAGAGGACGACCGAGAACGGCTTGCGGCGGACCTTCTCCGTCAGCTGGCCGCCCTCCTCGTAGCCCACGTAGCCGGGGGGCGAGCCGAAGAGACGGGAGACCGTGTGCTTCTCGCTGAACTCCGACATGTCGAGGGAGATCAGGGCGTCCTCGTCACCGAAGAGGAACTCGGCGAGCGCCTTGGACAGCTCGGTCTTACCGACACCGGACGGGCCGGCGAAGATGAACGAACCACCCGGACGCTTCGGGTCCTTCAGACCGGCGCGGGTACGGCGGATCGCCTTCGACAGCGCCTTGACGGCGTCGTTCTGGCCGATGACCCGCTTGTGCAGCTCCTCCTCCATGCGGAGCAGGCGGCTGGACTCCTCCTCGGTCAGCTTGAAGACCGGGATGCCGGTGGCCGTGGCGAGGACCTCGGCGATCAGCTCGCCGTCGACCTCGGCGACGACGTCCATGTCGCCGGCCTTCCACTCCTTCTCCCGCTTCGCCTTCGCGGCCAGGAGCTGCTTCTCCTTGTCGCGCAGCGACGCGGCCTTCTCGAAGTCCTGCGAGTCGATCGCGGACTCCTTGTCCCGGCGGACGGCGGCGATCTTCTCGTCGAACTCGCGCAGGTCCGGCGGAGCGGTCATCCGGCGGATGCGCATCCGGGAACCGGCCTCGTCGATCAGGTCGATCGCCTTGTCCGGCAGGAAGCGGTCCGAGATGTACCGGTCGGCCAGCGTGGCCGCCTGGACCAGGGCCTCGTCCGTGATGGAGACGCGGTGGTGCGCCTCGTAGCGGTCGCGCAGGCCCTTGAGGATCTCGATCGTGTGCGGCAGGGACGGCTCGGCGACCTGGATGGGCTGGAAGCGGCGCTCCAGGGCCGCGTCCTTCTCCAGGTGCTTGCGGTACTCGTCCAGCGTGGTGGCACCGATGGTCTGGAGTTCGCCGCGGGCCAGCATCGGCTTGAGGATGCTCGCCGCGTCGATGGCGCCCTCGGCGGCACCCGCACCGACCAGCGTGTGCAGCTCGTCGATGAACAGGATGATGTCGCCGCGGGTGCGGATCTCCTTGAGCACCTTCTTCAGGCGCTCCTCGAAGTCACCGCGGTAGCGGGAGCCGGCGACCAGGGCGCCGAGGTCCAGCGTGTAGAGGTGCTTGTCCTTGAGGGTCTCGGGGACCTCGCCCTTGACGATGGCCTGGGCGAGGCCCTCGACGACGGCGGTCTTGCCGACGCCGGGCTCACCGATGAGGACCGGGTTGTTCTTCGTGCGGCGGGACAGCACCTGCATGACCCGCTCGATCTCCTTCTCGCGCCCGATGACGGGGTCGAGCTTGGACTCGCGAGCGGCCTGGGTGAGGTTCCGGCCGAACTGGTCCAGGACGAGAGAGGTCGAGGGGGTGCCCTCGGCCGGGCCGCCCGCGGTGGCGGTCTCCTTGCCCTGGTAACCGGAGAGCAGCTGGATGACCTGCTGCCGCACCCGGTTGAGGTCTGCGCCCAGCTTGACGAGGACCTGGGCGGCGACGCCCTCGCCCTCGCGGATCAGGCCGAGCAGGATGTGCTCCGTGCCGATGTAGTTGTGGCCCAGCTGAAGGGCCTCGCGGAGCGACAGCTCCAGGACCTTCTTGGCACGGGGGGTGAAGGGGATGTGCCCGGACGGAGCCTGCTGGCCCTGACCGATGATCTCCTCCACCTGCTGGCGGACCGCCTCAAGCGAAATGCCGAGGCTCTCCAGGGCCTTAGCGGCGACACCTTCGCCCTCGTGGATGAGACCCAGGAGGATGTGCTCGGTGCCGATGTAGTTGTGGTTGAGCATCCGGGCTTCTTCCTGAGCCAGGACGACAACCCGCCGCGCGCGGTCGGTGAACCTCTCGAACATCGTTAATCGCTCCTCAGAGCGGTCAGGCAGTGGGGGGAACTTCCCCTCCCTGTCCTTCCGCAGCTTAGTCCCGCAAGCGGGGACCGCTCATTCCAACTGCCGACACCGTCGATGGCCTCCTGACCGTGTGCGCCGACATCTGCTCCAACCCGATGGTGCGAGACGATGTTCCCGCAGGCCAGGCAGTTACCCCACTCGCCAGTACGCCGTTGGCGAACGTGAGACGGCCCGTTCTGCGTGTCGCCCCCTCCCACTAGGGATGTCTTACCCGCAGGGACTGACACTCCATGCCGCGCGCCCCGGTTCCCTCCGCTACGGGCGAACAGCCTTGCGCGGCCCCCGGCCCCCACACGCCCCCTCCTCCGGCACTCACCGCAGCCGACGGGGCACCCAGCGTAACCCGGGCGCCGCTCCCGCGGTTGCAGTGGGCATGGCTGGCTCCGTCCCCGTGACGACCTCGGTCCCCCCGCCCCGCCGGTCCGTCGCGGCGGCCGCGCCGCCCGGCGGTCCGGGCACCGGCCCGGACGCCCGGGCCCGGCACCGGTACGAGAACGAACTGGGCTGGCCGACCGCGCCCGGACGGCCGCTGCGGCTGGTCACGGGGGTGCGGTTCGACGTGCTGGACGTGCCGGCCGAGGCGGGCGCGCGGGCGCTGCGGCACCTCGCGCCGGGCTCCCCGGTGATCCTCCGGGGCGATCGCATGGAGCTGCTGGTGGCTCCGGGCGGCGCGGAGGAGCTGCCGGGACTGCTGGAGTGGCTGGAATGGGGCCCGGTGTCCCTGGACCTGCGGGCCCTGGGACCGGGCGGCACGCTGCGCGCCCCGGCACCGGCCGGGAGCGGGCGGGCCGCCTCAGCGCAGGGGGCCGCCGTGTGGCTGCGGCCCCCCGGACCGGGACGCGAGGACGTCGAGTCCTCGCTGCCGGCCATGCCGGGCGTGCCCGGTGTGACGGCCGTGCCGGCCATGGGGCGCGAGGGGAGCGCCCCCGATCTCGTACGGCTGGTGGACACGGTGGCAGCGCACTGTCACCGGGTCCGGCTGCGGCGCGGGTGCGCCGGGCGTTCCGCCGGCCGGCGGGATCAGCCGTTGGCCTTCTCGTAGGCCTCGCGAATCGACGCGGGAACGCGGCCCCGGTCGTTGACCTCGTAACCGTTCTCCTTCGCCCAGGCGCGGATGGCCGCGGTGTCCTGGTTGCCGCCGGAAGCGGCACGCGCCTTTCCACGCCCGCCGGAGGCGCGGCCACCGGTACGGCGCCCGCCCTTCACATAGGGCTCGAGAAGACCGCGCAGCTTGTCCGCGTTGGCGGTCGTGAGGTCGATCTCGTACGTCTTGCCGTCCAGCGCGAACGTCACGGTCTCGTCCGCCTCGCCGCCGTCGAGGTCGTCGACAAGAAGGACCTGAACCTTCTGTGCCACCGCATTTCCTTTCATCGATAACGTTGAGGACCAGGGGTGTGCGGCGTCCGCCGTTTCGCCGCCCCTGTTATATGCAGTACTGCAGTACGTCGGAAAGCAAACCGCTTTTGCCGGAAAAACACAAACCCTCGGGAGTGACCCGGCACCCCGGCCCGGCCCGGAAACATGCGCGTTTCGGACATAGGGCACTGCGGGCAATGACGATCACAGATGCAGAAGCATCCGACTGTTGCCCAAGGTGTTCGGCTTCACTCGTTCGAGACCGAGGAACTCCGCGACGCCCTCGTCATAGGAACGCAACAGCTCCGCGTACACATCGGTGTCGACCGGCGTCTCCCCGATCTCCACGAAGCCGTGCTTCCCGAAGAAGTCCACTTCGAAGGTCAGGCAGAAAACCCGGCGAACGCCGAGCCAGCGCGCGGTCTCCAGCAACTTCTCCAGCACCTGATGTCCCACGCCGGCGCCCTTGAGGCCGGGCTTCACCGCGAGAGTGCGCACTTCCGCCAGGTCCTCCCACATGACGTGCAGCGCGCCGCAGCCGACGACCTCGGCGTTGTCGTCGCGTTCGGCGACCCAGAACTCCTGGATGTCCTCGTAAAGCGTGACGGTGGCTTTGTCGAGCAGGATGCGGTCGCGGACGTAGGCGTCGAGGAGGCGGCGCACGGCCGGGACATCGCTGGTCCGGGCCCGCCGGACGGTGATGGCTTTTGCGGAGACTTCGGCACGCTCTGCTGACATGAGCGGACGCTATCGCCCGCCGGTGCCCTCTGCCGAGCCGGGGTTCTCCTCTTGCCGGGCTTCGGGTGCTTCCTGTTGCCGGGCTTCGGCGGCTTCCCGGGTTTCTTCCGGCCCCTGGACGATGCGCACGGCGTCCCTGAGGGCCTGGCGCTGTTCCTCGCTCATCATGCCGAAGAACGCGACGAGAGCGGCCGCGGGGTTGTCGCTCTGGGACCAGGCGTCGTTCATCAGGGCGGCGGCGTACGCGGCGCGTGTCGACACGGCTTCATATCGATAGGCCCGGCCTTCCGCCTCGCGGCGCACCCAGCCCTTCTGATGGAGATTGTCCAAAACGGTCATCACGGTGGTGTACGCGATGGAGCGTTCCTGCTGGAGGTCTTCCAGGACTTCTCGAACGGTCACCGGGCGGTTCCACTTCCACACCCGCGTCATGACCGCGTCTTCGAGTTCTCCCAAGGGGCGAGGCACAGCTCAGAACAATAGTGGGAGAACCGGTCAATGGCCTGCCGGACGTGCACTAGGACGTCAAACCCGAACAAAAAGGGCGCGCCAAGGGAGAAGGCGGGCCTTGTGAGCGGGGGCGCCGGGACCACCGGGGGACGGCGCCGCCGGGCAGCGCGCGGCGGCCGCGCGGGACGCCCGCGCGGCCGGGTCCCCGCCCGGGGCCCGCGTCCGGCCGGGGTGGCTCAGACGTCGGCGGCCGGGCGCGTGGGCGCGCCGTCCACGCGGGCGAGGGCGGCGTCGACGGCCGCGTCCTCCTTGGCCTTGGCGGCCCCGCCCTGGGTCTTCACGATCACCCTGACCACACCGATGAAGAACGCGGCCATGACGACCGGGGGCACGAGCGCGGAGACGTAGTCCATGCCTCCAGAGTAGCCACGGCGACCCGCGCGAAAGGCCCGGGGTGCGACGAACCACCCCCACGCACCACAAGCCCCGCCGACGACCGCCGAAGACCCCGCCCGCCGACCGCGCACACCGGCGAAGCCCGCCTCCCCGTCGGGGCCGCCCCGCACCCGGCCACGCACCCGCGCGGACGCGGCACCCCGCCCACCGCCCGGCAGCCGCCGACGGCGCTCGGCCCGCGGCAGGGCCACTCGCCCCGGACCGCGCAGCCGCACGGCCGGCCCGGGCGGGAGAACGCCCACCCGCCCGGTCACAAGCCGTGCACGGTGAACCGCCCGGACGGGGCGGGGCTCCTCAGACCGCGGCCAGCCGCTGCGGTGCCGCCGGCTCGGCCGGCGGTGCCGGCTTGCGGCGCGGGAAGACCTCGCCCGGCGTGGGAATGGGCCGCTTGGGCGCCCCCGGGTCCGCACCGGGCCGCTCCGCCGGAGGCGCGGGCGCCGGCTTCTCCGCCGGCTTCGGCGGCTCCCCGGCCGCCCCGCCGGCCTGCCGCGCCCCACACACCCCCGCCCCGCCCGCGAGGGCCAGCAGCCGCGTCCGCGCGGCCGGCACGGCGGGCACCGGCGCCCTGCGCGCCCCCTGGGCGAACCGTGCCCGTACGTCCTGCCCGGCCGGCACCCGGCAGCGGTCCAGCAACGCCGCCGCCACCCGGTTCCCGCGCAGCGCCCGGAGCGCGGCGAGATCGTCCGGCGCCGGACGGTACCCGGCCCCGAGGGCCTCCTCCAGCAGGGCGAGGTAACCGGCGGCCGTACCCGGCAGAGCGGCCCGGTAGCGGCCCAGGTCGGCCACCAGGAAGGCGCGCAGCCTGGCCCCCTCGCACAGCGCCTCGTCCAGCGAGTCGGCGAGCCGGAGGCAGTCCTGCACGTCCTCGGCGGAGGCGTGGCCGGGGTGGAGGGCGAGGGCGAGGGCGCGGCGGAGCACACGCAGCTCCTCCGCGCCGAACGCCATGCCGCCGCGGGATCCGTATGGCGTGGGCATGCGGCGACGCTAGCGCTAATCGGACAAAAGTGACACAACAGGATGTTTTTTCGCCGCGTGTCGCTCCCCGGTTCCCTCGTCCGGGCCCTCCGGGCGCCCCTTACAGCCGGGACACGTTCCGTTCGTAGACCAGGCGCAGCCCGATCAGCGTCAGCCAGGGCTGGTGCTCGTCGATCACCGAGGACTCCCCCAGCACCATCGGCGCGAGACCGCCCGTGGCGATCACCGTCACGTCGTCCGGGTCGTCGGCCAGCTCCCGGGCCATCCGGTCCACCACGCCGTCGACCTGGCCGGCGAACCCGTACACGATGCCCGCCTGCATGGCCTCGACGGTGTTCTTGCCGATCACGCTGCGCGGCCGGGCCACCTCGATCTTCCGCAGCTGCGCGCCCTTGACGCCGAGCGCCTCCACCGAGATCTCGATGCCGGGCGCGATCACCCCGCCGACGTACTCGCCGCGCGCGGAGACCGCGTCGAACGTCGTCGCCGTGCCGAAGTCGACGACGATCGCCGGGCCGCCGTACAGCTCGACGGCCGCGACCGCGTTGATGATCCGGTCGGCGCCGACCTCCTTGGGGTTGTCGGTGAGGATCGGCACGCCCGTCTTCACGCCCGGTTCGACCAGGACGGCGGGCACGTCGCCGTAGTACCGCCGGGTGACCTCGCGCAGCTCGTGCAGGACCGACGGCACGGTCGCGCAGATCGCGATGCCGTCGATGCCGTCGCCCAGCTCCTCGCCGAGCAGCGGGTGCATGCCCATCAGGCCCTGGAGCAGCACCGCCAGCTCGTCCGCCGTGCGGCGCGCGTCCGTGGAGATGCGCCAGTGCTCGACGATGTCCTCGCCGTCGAACAGGCCGAGGACGGTGTGCGTGTTGCCGACGTCGATGGTGAGCAGCATGGCCGTTACTCCGCCTCGCGCAGATCCAGGCCGATGTCCAGGATCGGCGAGGAGTGGGTGAGCGCGCCGACGGCCAGGAAGTCCACGCCCGTGTCGGCGTACGCGCGCGCGTTCGCGAGCGTCAGCCGGCCGGAGGCCTCCAGCAGCGCCCGGCCGCCGACGATGCCGACGGCCTCCTCGCACTCGCCGGGCGTGAAGTTGTCCAGCAGGATCAGGTCGGCGCCCGCGTCCACCACCTCGCGCAGCTGGTGCAGGGTGTCGACCTCGACCTCGATCGGCACGTCCGGGAAGGACTCCCGCACGGCCGTGAACGCCTGCGCGACGCCGCCGGCGGCGACCACGTGGTTGTCCTTCACCAGGGCCGCGTCGGACAGCGACATGCGGTGGTTGACGCCCCCGCCGCAGCGGACGGCGAACTTCTCCAGCGCGCGCAGGCCCGGGGTCGTCTTGCGGGTGTCCCGCACGCGCGCCTTGCCGCCCTCCAGCGCGTCCGCCCACGCGCGCGTGGCGGTCGCGATGCCGGAGAGCCGGCACAGCAGGTTCAGCGCGCTGCGCTCGGCGGTGAGCAGGTCACGGGTGCGCGTGGTGACCGACAGCAGCTTCTGCCCGGCCTCGACCCGGTCGCCGTCGTCCACGTGCCGCTCGACTTCGAACTCGTCCGTGCAGACCACGGAGAGCACGGCCTCGGCGACCCGGAGGCCGGCCACGACGCCCGCCTCGCGCGCGGTGAAGTCGCCGGTGGCCACCGCGTCCTCGGGGATGGTGGCGACCGTGGTCACGTCGACGCCGCCGGCCAGGTCCTCCTGGATGGCGACGGTCGCGATGTCCTCGACCTCGACCGGGTCGAGCCCGGCGGCGGCCAGCAGCTCGGCGAGCGCGGGGTCCAGCCCGCACTCCAGGTACTCCTCGTCGCCCTCGGCGCCGCAGCCGCAGCCGTCGCCGCAGCCGCCGGTCGGGGCGAGAGGAAGGTCGTCGGTGCTCACGTCTGTCACTGCTCCTGGGGGCGCTGGTTGTGCCGGGTAGGGGGGAAGTCTGCGGTGTCGGTGGTGCGTACGGCCAGCGACCGGTCCGGATTCAGCCGTACGACGATGTGGCGCCGCCAGTGGGCGTCGTCGCGGTCGGCGCGGTCCTCGCGCCAGTGGCAGCCGCGGGTCTCCTCGCGCAGCCGGGCGGCGGCGACCAGCACCCGGGCCACGCACAGGAGGTTGGTCGCCTCCCACGTGTCCACGCCGGGCTCTGCGGTCTTGCCGTTCTCCTCCAGCGCATCCCGGGCCTCGGCGTGCAGCCGCTGGAGCCGGTCGGCGGCCCGGGCGAGGGACTCCTCGGAGCGCAGGACGCCCGCGCCCTCGGTCATGGTCCGCTGGACGGCGAACCGGGTCTCGGGGGCGAGCAGCGGGTGCGCGGGCCGGTCCGGCTGCGGGACCGGTACGGGCACGCGCGCGTGGAGGGTGCCGTCCGCCCGCGCGGCGGCGATGTCGGCGGCGATCCGCTCGGCGTAGACCAGCCCTTCGAGCAGGGAGTTGGAGGCGAGCCGGTTGGCGCCGTGCACGCCGGTGCACGCGACCTCGCCGCACGCGTACAGGCCGGGCACGGTGGTGCGGCCGTGGGCGTCGGTGCGGACGCCCCCGGAGGCGTAGTGGGCGGCCGGGGCGACCGGAACGGGTTCGGTGACCGGGTCGATGCCGTGGGCGCGGCAGGCGGCCAGGATGGTCGGGAAGCGCCGCTCCCACATCTCGGCGCCGAAGTGCCGCGCGTCCAGGTACATGTGCTCGGCGCCCTGCTCCAGCATCCGCCGCAGGATGCCCTTGGCGACGATGTCCCGGGGCGCCAGCTCGGCCAGCTCGTGCCGGCCGACCATGAAGCGCACGCCGTCGCCGTCGACCAGGTGGGCGCCCTCGCCGCGCACGGCCTCGGAGACCAGCGGCTGCTGGCCCTCGGCGTCCGCGCCGAGGAACAGCACGGTCGGGTGGAACTGCACGAACTCCAGGTCGGAGACCTCGGCGCCCGCGCGCAGCGCCAGCGCCACGCCGTCGCCGGTCGACACCGACGGGTTGGTGGTCGCGGAGAACACCTGGCCCATGCCGCCGGTCGCGAGGACGACCGCGGGGGCGTGCACGGCGCCCACGCCGTCGTGCTGGCCCTCGCCCATCACGTGCAGGGTGACCCCGGCCGTGCGGCCGTCGGCGTCCGTCAGCAGGTCCAGGACGAGCGCGTTCTCGATGGTGTGCAGCCCGCGCGCGCGGACCGCCTCCACCAGGGCGCGGGAGACCTCGGCGCCGGTCGCGTCGCCGCCGGCGTGCGCGATGCGGCGCCGGTGGTGCCCGCCCTCGCGGGTGAGGTGGATGTCGCCGCCGTCGTCGGTGTCGAAGTGGGCGCCGGTGGAGATCAGCCGCCGGACCGCGTCGGGGCCCTCGGTGACGAGGGTCCGTACGGCCTCCTCGTCGCACAGGCCCGCGCCGGCGACGAGGGTGTCCTCGAGGTGCTGTTCGGGGGTGTCCCCCTCGCCGAGGGCGGCGGCGATGCCGCCCTGCGCCCAGCGCGTGGAGCCGTCGTCCAGCCGTGCCTTGGTGACCACGACGGTGGTGAGACCGGCGGCCTCGCAGCGCAGGGCCGCGGTCAGGCCGGCCACGCCGGAGCCGACGACGACCACGTCCGCGGAGATGGCCCAGCCGGGGGCGGGCGCGTGCAGTCGTATGCCTGTGCTGGTCACGAGGCGGCTCCGAAGGTGAGGGGGAGGTTGTCGATCAGCCGGGTCGAGCCGACCCGGGCGGCGACGGCGAGGACGGCCTCGCCGGTGAAGTCGTCGCCGATCTCGGTGAAGTCGGCGGGGTCGACCAGCGCCAGGTAGTCCAGCCGCAGCGGCGGGTCGAGGCGGAGGGCCTCGTCCAGGACCTGCTGGGCGGCGGCGCGCACGGCCGCCGGGCCGCCGGGTACGGCGGTGGCAACGGCGTGCGCGTCGGCGGCGGCACGGGACTCGCCTATGGCGCTGAGCGCCTCGGCACGCGCGCGCGTGGAGGGCACTTCCCGGGCCCGCGCGCGCAGCGCCTCCTGGGCCGCGTGCCGGTCCCGGCCGGCGAACAGCGCGCGGGACAGCGCGAGCGCGGTCCGGCGCTCGCCGGGCGACAGATAGCGGTTGCGGCTGGACAGGGCGAGCCCGTCCTCCTCGCGCACGGTGGGTACGGCGACGATCTCGACGCCGAAGTTCAGGTCCCGCACCATGCGCCGGATCAGGGCGAGCTGCTGGGCGTCCTTCTGCCCGAACAGGGCGACGTCGGGGCGGGTGAGGTGCAGCAGCTTGGCGACGACGGTGAGCATGCCGTCGAAGTGGCCGGGCCGCGCGGCACCCTCCAGGCGCTCGCCCATGGGCCCGGCGCTGACCCGCACCTGGGGCTCGCCGCCGGGGTACACCTCGTCCACGGAGGGCGCGAACACGGCGTCCGCGCCGGCCCGCCCGGCCAGTGCCAGGTCGGCGTCCAGGGTGCGCGGGTAGCGGTCCAGGTCCTCGCCCGCGCCGAACTGGAGCGGGTTGACGAAGACCGTGACGACGACCTCGCCTTCCGGGCCCGCGATCCGTCGCGCGGAGCGGATCAGGGTCGCGTGGCCCTCGTGCAGGGCGCCCATGGTCATCACGACGGCGCGGCGGCCGTGGCGCACGCGCGCGTGCAGCTCTTCGGCGGTGCTCAGCAGGGCGGTGGTCATCGGTCGTTCCCCTCGGTGCCGGTCGTGCCGTCGGTTCCGTTCGTGCCGTCGGTGCCGGTGGCGTCGTTCGTGCCGTCGGTGCCGCGGCTCGTGCGGCACCCGTCGGCGAGTACCCCGAGGAGGTCCTCGGCGAGTTCCGGCTTCAGCAGACCGCCGGCGAGCGCGCGGTCGGCGGTCGCGCGCGCCATCGCCAGATAGCCGGCCACGGTCTGCGGGGCGTGCTTGCGCAGTTCGGTGATGTGCGCGGCGACCGTGCCGGCGTCCCCGCGCGCGACCGGCCCGGTCAGGGCGGCGTCGCCGGAGCGCAGCGCGTTGTCCAGGGCGGCGCCGAGCAGCGGGCCGAGCATCCGGTCGGGCGCGCCCACACCGGCCGTGCGCAGCAGGTCCATGGACTGGGCGACCAGGGTCACCAGGTGGTTGGAGCCGAGGGCGAGGGCCGCGTGGTACAGCGGGCGGTTCTCCTCGCTGATCCACTCCGGCTCGCCGCCCATCTCGATCACCAGGGCCTCGGCGGCCAGCCGCAGTTCCTCCGGCGCGGTGACGCCGAAGGAGCAGCCCGCGAGGCGCTGGACGTCCACCGGGGTGCCGGTGAAGGTCATCGCCGGGTGCAGGGCCAGCGGCAGGGCGCCCGCGCGCAGGGCGGGGTCGAGGACCCTCGCGCCGTAGCGGCCGGAGGTGTGCACCAGCAGCTGTCCCGGCCGCACCGCGCCGGTCTCGGCGAGGCCCGCGGCCAGGCCGGGCAGGGCGTCGTCGGGGACCGTGAGCAGCACCAGGTCGGCGCGCTGGAGCACCTCGGCGGGCGGCACCAGCGGAACGCCCGGGAGCATGGCCTCGGCGCGCCTGCGGGAGGCGTCGGAGACTCCGGAGACGGCCACCGGGCGGTGCCCGGCGAGCTGGAGGGACGCGGCCAGCGCGGGGCCCACGCGGCCGGCGCCGACGACACCGACGGTGAGCCGCGCGGGGCGGTCCTTGAGGTCTGGCTGGTGGACTGTACTCACGCGACGGAGGCCTTCCCGTTCCAGTCCGCTCTGGGTACCGGACGATTTCTCGTCATGTTAACGCTATCGGGTGCGGCGGCGGCCGGTCGTCCACAGGCTGTGGGTTTGTCCACACCCCCGGACGGAAATCCGGCCGCCCGCGCGCGCGTGGGGCGGCATGATCCGTCCATGACTGATGCGGTGGTACCTGGCGAACACGAGGACGACGACCGGCAGGCGGACACGGAGGCCCCCGCGGCGGAGCGGATGCGGCAGCGGCGCCGGGCCGCCTTCGCGAAGGCGGAACGCGTGCTGTCGCGGCCGGGCCACCGGCGCACGATCCGGGAGCGGCTCGCGGTCCTGGAGGCGGCGTCCGAGGTGTACGACCTGGACCGGTACCCGGACGTCTACGGCGACGGGATCGTGGCCGACCTGGAGGAGCGGGTCGCGGCCCTGCTCGGCACGGAGGCCGCCGCGTTCTTCCCGACCGGCACGATGGCCCAGCAGGTGGCCCTGCGCTGCTGGGCGGGCCGCACCGGGAACCCGACGGTGGCCCTGCACGCCCTGGCCCACCCCGAGGTGCACGAACGGCACGCGTTCAGCCAGGTCAGCGGCTTGCGTCCGGTGCGGGTGACCGGCGCGCCCCGGCTGCCCACGGCGGCCGAGATACGCGACTTCCCCGAACCCTTCGGGACGCTGGCGCTGGAGCTGCCCCTCCGGGACGCCGGGTTCGTGCTGCCCACCTGGGAGGAGCTGACGGAGGTCGTCGAGGCCGCGCGGGAGCGGGACGCGGTGGTGCATTTCGACGGCGCGCGCCTTTGGGAGTGCACGGTCCGCCTCGGCCGGCCCCTGGCGGAGATCGCGGGCCTCGCCGACAGCGTCTACGTGTCGTTCTACAAGTCCCTCGACGGCTTCGGCGGCGCCGCGCTGGCCGGCCCGGGGACGCTGGTGGAGGAGGCCAGGACCTGGCGGCACCGGTACGGCGGCGCGGTCTACCAGCAGTTCCCCACCGTGCTGTCCGCGCTCGTCGGGCTGGAGCGCGAGTTGCCCCGGCTGCCGGACTACGTGCGGCACGCGCGCGTGGTCGCCGCCGCGCTGCGCGAGGGCTTCGCCGCGGCCGGCCTCCCGTGGGCCCGCGTGCACCCCGGGGAGCCGCACACCCACGAGTTCCGGGTCTGGCTGCCGTACGACGCCGACGTCCTGGCGGAGGCGGCCGTGCGGCAGGCGGAGGAGACGGGCACGTTCCTCTTCGCCGACGCCTGGGACCGGGGCGGGCCGGGGCTCGCCTTCACCGAGGTCTCGGTGCGCGCGCCGGGCCTGGACTGGACGGCGGACGACGTACGGGCGGCCGCCGCCGACTTCGCGCGCCGACTGCCCGGCGCGTGACCGGCGCGCACGGCGTGTGCGCTCGCACGGCGTGTGCGTCGCGCGCCGCTACGACCGCCGGTCCGTCACGCCGTCCGCGCCCGCACGGCCCGCACGCCGTGCGTCACCGGGCACGGCGGTGTGGGCCACGGCGCGGGAGGCGTCACAGCGCTCTCGGCCGCAGCCACCGGCGCAGGGCGTACCGCAGCCGCCCGCGCGCCGGGCGCCCGGCGATGACGGCGTCGAAGCGCCGGTGCTCCCGCAGTCCGCGCAGCGCGTCCAGGTCGTGCCGGCCCGGCGCGGGCGGTGCGGGCTCGCCGTGCAGACGGGCGCGGTAGGTGTCGAGGAGGTACTGCTGGGTGACGCTCATGGCGGATCGCCTTCTCGGGACGTGAACTGATCGGGTGACTGATCGGGCTCCGCGGCTGCCCCGGTGCCCTCAGCCTGCTGTCCGGCCCGCGCGGTTGTCCCGTCGATTGACGGCTGCCGTCAATCGACGGGGGCACTGTCGGTGGGCCGGTGCACGATGGGGGCATGAGCGTGACCATCGACATCACCGGACTGCCGCTGGAGCAGGTCACCGTCGTGCCGTCTCCGCTGGCGGAACTGGGAATGGCGCTGCACGCGCTGAGCGAGCCCGGCCACCACCCCGACCTGCGGGGCTGGGCGACCGCCGTCTCCTCCCGGCTGGAGCCCTGCCTGGCCGACCGGCTGTGCGAGGCGGACTTCCTGTGGCGCTCGACGTTCTCGGACGTCTTCGCCCCGTTCGCCGGCATCCCGGGCGGACGCGCGCTGCCCGGGGCCACCCTCGCCGAGGAACTGGACCTGCTGGACAAGCTGACGGACGGGCAGTTCGTCAACGCGGCGCTGGAGTTCACCTGCCAGCTGCGCTACGACGTCCAGGAGACCGGCCCGCTGGAGGACCCGGAACTGCGCCGCCGCTCCCTGGAGCTGGCCGCCGCGCGCGGTGTCGTGCAGGAGCGGTTCACGCGCCGCCTGCTGACCGACCCGCCGGCCGTGCGCGCCTGGTTCCGGCAGCTGATGCTCGACTGCGACGACGCGTTCTTCGCCGACACCTGGGCCCGGATCCAGCCCCAGCTGGCCGCGGACGCCCGGCACAAGACCGAGCTGCTGCGCCGCAAGGGCCTCGGCGAGGCCCTCGCCTCGCTGTCCGCGGCGGTGTCGCTGGACGAGGAGGGCCGGCTGATCACGGTCGACAAGCTGCTGACCGGCCGCACCGCCACCGGCGACGGCGGCCTGGTCCTGGTGCCGACCAGCCTCGGCTGGCCGCACCTGATGGTCCTGCACCGGTACGGCTGGCAGCCGACGATCACCTATCCCGCGAGCGGTCCCCGGCCGCAGGCCCCGTCCGTGGAGCAGCTCACGCGCCGGCTGGACGCGCTGGCGCACCCGGTGCGGATGCGGCTGTGCCGGCACCTCGCGCGCGCCCCGCACACCACCAGCGAGCTGGCCGACGCGCACGGCATGACGGCGCCCGAGATATCCCGGCACCTGGCGGTGCTGAAGAAGGCGGGCCTGATCACCGACTGCCGGCGCGGCCGGTACGTCCAGCACCAGCTGGACCTGGCCGCGGTGGCCCGGCTGGGCAGCGACTTCATCGAGGGCGTCCTGCGCTGAGCCGCCGCCCCGGAACCGCCCGGGGAGGTCAGCCGTGGCCGCCCGCGCGCACGAGTCCCGTCTCGTACGCCAGGACGACCACCTGCACCCGGTCCCGGAGGCCGAGCTTGGTCAGGATGCGGCCCACGTGGGTCTTCACCGTGGCCTCGCTCAGTACCAGCCGGGCCGCGATCTCGCCGTTGGACAGGCCCTGGGCGACCAGCACCATGACCTCGCGCTCGCGCTCCGTGAGCCGCTCCAGCTCCTTGTGCCGGGGCTCCTTGCCGGTGGCGGGCAGCATCGGCGCGAAGCGGTCCAGCAGCCGCCGGGTGGTGGAGGGCGCGACGACCGCGTCACCGCTGTGCACGGCGCGGATCGCGGCCAGCAGGTCGCCGGGCGGCACGTCCTTGAGCATGAAGCCGGACGCGCCCGCCTTCAGCCCGGAGAAGGCGTACTCGTCCAGGTCGAACGTGGTCAGGATGAGCACCTTCGGCGGGTCGGGCTCGGAGCAGATCCGCCGGGTGGCCTCGACGCCGTCCAGTTTCGGCATCCGGACGTCCATCAGGATGACGTCGACGGCGGTGGACCGCAGCACCTGGAGGGCCTCCACGCCGTCGCCCGCCTCCGCGACGACGTCCATGTCCGGCTGGGCGTCGAGCACCATCCGGAACCCGGTGCGCAGCAGCACCTGGTCGTCGACGAGCATCACGCGGATCGTCATGGGTCCTCTTCCGTTTCGTCGGCCGCCGTCTCCGGTTGCCGTCCTGGGGTGCGGTCTCAGGGTGCCGTCTTGCGCGCCGGTGGGGCGCGCGGGGGCGCGTGGCGGGGTCAGTGCGCCGGCTTGAGCGGCAGCAGGGCGCTGATGCGGAATCCTCCGCCGGGGCGCGGGCCCGCGTCCAGCGTGCCGCCGACCATGCCGACGCGCTCGCGCATGCCGATCAGGCCGTGCCCCCGGCCGTCGGCGCCGCCCTCCTCGTACAGCTCGTGCGGGGCGCCCTTGCCGTCGTCCTCGACCAGCAGGCCGAGACCGTCGTCGAAGTAGACCAGGCGCACGCTCGCGCCCGCGTTGGGCCCGCCGTGCTTGCGGGTGTTGGTCAGCGCCTCCTGCACGATCCGGTACGCGGTCAGCTCCACCCCGCTGGGCAGCGGGCGCGGGGTTCCCTCCACCTTGAAGTCGACCGGCAGGCCGGAACTGCGGCACTGGTCGATGAGGTCGTCGATCTGCTCGACGTCGGGCTGCGGGACGTACTCCCCGCTCTCCTGGTGCTCGCCGGTGCGCAGCACGCCCAGCAGGCGGCGCATCTCGGCCAGGGCCTGGCGGCCGGTGGAGGAGATCGTCTCCAGGGCCTTCTTGGCCTGGTCGGGCGCGGTGTCCATGACGTAGGCGGCGCCGTCGGCCTGCACCACCATCACCGACACGTTGTGCGCGACCACGTCGTGCAGCTCGCGCGCGATGCGGGCGCGCTCGGCGGCGACCGCGACCTTCGACTGCGCCTCGCGCTCCTTCTCCAGACGGGCCGCGCGCTCCTCCAGCTGGGCGAAGTAGGCACGCCGGGTGCGCATGGAGTCACCGAGCACCCAGGCGAGGGCGAAGGGCACCGTCTGGAAGACCGCGATGGCGACCTGCCCGGCGAAACTGGCCTGCTCCTGCGGCCAGCGGATCTGCGCCATGGCCGCCGCGCAGAGGCTGACGGAGAGGGCGAGCCGGGAGGACCAGCGCGCGCCGATCGCCGCGACCGTGTAGGTGATCACCAGCATGGCGAAGTCGGCGACGGTCGTCTCGACGTCCAGGACCAGCTGGGCCAGCCCGGTCGCCACGGCGACCAGCAGCATCGGCTCCGGGAAGCGACGGCGCAGCGCCACGACCACGCACAGGACCGCGGACACGGCGATACCGGCGGGCAGCGACCCGTGGTGGTGCGGCGCCCCGGCGGAATTGACCTCGCTCATCCCGGAGATCCCGAACAGGACGACGGCCCAGAAGGCGTCGACCCAGAACGGGTGGCGGCGGAGGAAGTCATAGAGGCGCTGCACGTAACCCAGCGTAGGGAAACCGGGTGCGTGTAGGGGTCAACCGGAGGGCCGATCCGCGCCCGGCGCGCGTACTCCGCAAGGTGGATGCCGTGATCACCTGTGCGCCTACTCTGGCACCGTGACGGATGGGACGACCACGGGCGTACGCCCCGGGGAGCGCGGCCCGCGCGGCTGGCGCGCGGCGGCCGGGGCCGCGCTGTACGGGCCGGGCGGCTTCTACCTGCGCCCGGAGGGCCCGGCCGGTCACTTCCGTACGTCCGTGCACGCCTCCCCGCTGTTCGCGCGGGCCGTGGCCCGGCTTCTGTGCCGGGTGGACGCGGCGCTCGGGCACCCCGCCGTGCTGGACTTCGTGGACGTGGGCGCCGGGCGCGGGGAACTGACCGGCGGGGTGCTCGCCGCGCTGCCGGGCGAGGTGGCCGCGCGCACGCGTGCGTACGCCGTCGAACTCGCCGGCCGCCCGCCGGGCCTGGACGAACGGATCGTCTGGCGCGGCGAGCCGCCGGACGCGGTCACCGGGCTGCTGTTCGCCAACGAGTGGCTGGACAACGTCCCCGTGGACGTCGTGGAGGTGGACGCGGCGGGCGTGCCCCGGCTGGTGCTCGTCGCGGAGGACGGCTCCGAGCGGCTCGGGGAGCCCGTGACGGGGGCGGCGGCCGACTGGCTCGCGCGCTGGTGGCCGCTGCCGCCCGAGGAGGGGCTGCGGGCGGAGATCGGGCTGCCCCGGGACCATGCCTGGGCGGCGGCCGTGGCCCGGGTGACACGGGGGCTCGCGGTGGCCGTGGACTACGCGCACACCGTGGACACGCGCCCGCCCTTCGGAACGCTCACCGGCTTCCGCGAGGGACGGGAGACGGCGCCCGTGCCGGACGGCTCGTGCGACATCACGGCACACGTCGCCCTGGACGCGTGCGCGGCGGCACCGGGCGCGGAGTACCCGCCCGGCACGCCGTCGGCTCCGGGGCCGGCGGGATCCCGGGCACCGTCGGCTCCGGGGTGTACGACACCGCTCACGCGCCCTGTGGCGCCACCCTCGCCCTCCGCCACGCCCGAGACGGCGCACGTCGCCCCCGAAACGGCGCGCGAGCTTCCCGCTCCACGCCTGCTCACGCAGCGCGCTGCCCTGCGCGCCCTGGACCTCACCGGCGCACGCCCCCCGCTCGCGCTGGCCTCCACGGACCCCTCCGGATACCTGCGCGCCCTCGCGAGCGCCGGGGAGGCCGCCGAACTCACGGCACCGGGCGGCCTCGGCGACTTCGGCTGGCTGCTCCAGCCGGTCGGCGTCCCGGACCCCCTGGAGGGGCGGTAGCGGCCCCGGGGCCGGGGCGCGCCGGCCGGGCGGCCTACTTGTCGATGTCGCCGACCACGAAGAACAGCGAGCCCAGGATCGCGACCATGTCCGCCACCAGCGTCCCCGGCAGCAGCTCGGTCAGCGCCTGGATGTTGTTGTACGAGGCCGAGCGCAGCTTCAGCCGGTACGGGGTCTTCTCGCCCTTGCTGACCAGGTAGTAGCCGTTGATGCCGAGCGGGTTCTCGGTCCACGCGTACGTGTGCCCCTCGGGCGCCTTCAGCACCTTCGGCAGCCGCTGGTTGATCGGCCCGGGCGGCAGCCCGGCGAGCCGGTCCAGGCAGGCGTCGGCGAGGTCCAGGGCGTTGTGGGTCTGCTCCAGCAGCACCTCGAAGCGGGCGAGGCAGTCGCCCTCGGCGCGGGTCACCACCTTCAGGACGTCCTGGAGGGCGCCGTAGGCCAGGTAGGGCTCGTCGCGGCGCAGGTCGAAGTCGACGCCCGAGGCGCGCGCGATGGGCCCGCTCACGCCGTAGGCGTGCACCGCCTCGGGTGCGAGCACCCCCACGCCCCGCGTGCGCCCCCGGAAGATCTCGTTGCCGAGCACCAGGTCGTCGAAGACGTCCATCCGCGAACGCACCGCGGCGACGGCCTCGCGCGCGCGTGCCGTCCAGCCCGCCGGCAGGTCCTCCTTGAGGCCGCCGACGCGGTTGAACATGTAGTGCATGCGCCCGCCGGAGACCTCCTCCATGACGTTCTGGAGCACCTCGCGCTCCCGGAAGGCGTAGAACACCGGCGTGATCCCGCCCAGCTCCAGCGGGTAGGAGCCGAGGAACATCAGGTGGTTCAGCACCCGGTTCAGCTCGGCGAGCAGGGTGCGCGTCCACACCGCCCGCTCCGGGACCTCCATGCCGAGCATCCGCTCCACCGCGAGGACCACGCCCAGCTCGTTCGAGAACGCCGACAGCCAGTCGTGGCGGTTGGCCAGCACGATGATCTGCCGGTAGTCGCGCGCCTCGAAGAGCTTCTCGGCACCCCGGTGCATGTATCCGATCACCGGCTCCGCGCGGAGGATGCGCTCCCCGTCCAGCACGAGCCTGAGCCGCAGCACCCCGTGCGTGGACGGGTGCTGGGGCCCGATGTTGAGCACCATGTCGGTGCTCTCCGCCGCGCCGCCGATGCCGACCGTGGTCTCCGTCGTAGGAGTCATGGGCCCAGTTTCCCCTACGTACGCTGGGCCCATGGAAACGGGGAGCCCGGACGGGACCGGAGTGGCGGCGGACCAGCCGGCGTGGCGGCGGCTGGAGCCCGGCCTGCTGCGGGTGCGGCGGCTGCTGCTGGTGGTGTGGACGGGGGTGCTCGCGGTGGCGGCCGGGCTGCTGCCGGGGCTGTTCGCGGGGCCCGCGTGGGCGGCGTGCGCGCTGCTGCCGCCGGCGTGCGCCGCCGTGTGCTGGCGGCTGCTGGGGCGCAACTGGCACTCCTGGCGGTACGCCGAGCGCGCCGACGACCTGCTGATCAGCCGCGGTGTCCTGTGGCGCGAGGAGACGGTGGTGCCGTACGGACGGATGCAGCTGGTGGAGGTGACCTCCGGGCCCCTGGAGCGGCGCTTCGGGCTGGCCACCGTGCAGCTGCACACGGCCGCCGCCGCGACCGACGCGACCATCCCCGGCCTGGACCCGGCCGAGGCGGAACGGCTGCGCGACCGGCTCACCGAGCTGGGCGAGGCACGATCGGCGGGCCTGTGACACCCCCGGACCACGCCGAGGGCGGCATACCGGGGCGCGCGCCCGTCATCGAGCGCCGGCTGCACCCGGTCACGCCCCTGCGCCGGGCGTGGGCGCCGCTCGCCGTGCTGGCCGGCTGGGCCGTGCACGACCCGAACGGCACGCAGGAGCAGCTCGCGCGGCTCACCGACACCATGCTGCTGCTGGGGCTCGCGGTGCTGGTGCCGGCGGCCGGCCTCTACGGCTTCCTGTCCTGGTGGTTCACGCACTACGCCGTCACCGACACCGAACTGCGGATACGCACCGGACTGCTGTTCCGGCGCACCGCGCACATCCGGCTGGAGCGCGTGCAGGCCGTGGACGTCTCCCGCCCGCTCCTCGCGCGCGTGGCGGGCGTCGCGAAGCTGCGCATCGACGTCGTGGGCGCCGACGACAAGGACGAACTGGCCTTCCTCGGCGAGCGCGAAGCGCGCGCCCTGCGCGCGGAGCTGCTCGCGCGCGCGGCCGGTTTCGCTCCCGAGACGGCGCGTGAGGTCGGAGAGGCACCGGCGCACGTCCTGCTGCGCGTGCCCCCGCGCGAGCTGGCGCGCTCACTGGCGCTGACCGGCGCCACCTGGGGCTCGCTGTGCGCCGCGCTGGTCGTCCCGACCGTGCTGTGGCTCGTCACGGAGAACCTGTGGACGGTCCTCGCCACCGCCCTGCCGCTGCTCGGCACGGCCGGGGCGAGCAGTGTGGGACGGTTCGTCACCGAGTTCGACTGGACGGTGAGCGAGTCCCCGGACGGGCTGCGCATCGACCGCGGACTGCTGGACCGGGCGCACGAGACGGTGCCGCCCGGCCGGGTGCAGACCGTGCGGATCGTGGAACCGCTGCTGTGGCGGTGGCGCGGCTGGGTGCGGGTGGAACTGGACGTGGCCGGGTCCGACAACTCCGTGCTGATACCGGTCGCCCCGCGCGCGGTCGCCGAGTCGGTCCTCGCGCGCGTGCTGCCCGGGATGACGGTGCCGCCGGAGCTGTCGCCCGTGCCGCGCCGGGCCCGGTGGTGCGTGCCGGTGTGGTGGCGCGGGCACCGGCTCGCCGTCACCGGCACGGTGTTCGCCGCCCGCAGCGGCCTGCTGTGCCGCCGGCTCTCGCTGGTCCCGCACGCCAAGGTGCAGAGCGTACGGCTCACCCAGGGGCCCTGGGAGCGCTGCCGGGGACTCGCCGACGTACGGGTGGACACCGGGGCGGACAAGACCGTCACGGCCCGGCTGCGCGACGCCGGGGAGGCCGCGCGGCTGCTCGCGGAGCAGGCGGAGAGGTCCCGCACGGGCCGCCGGGACGCCCCGCCGGACCGCTGGATGACGACGGGCTGACCGGCGCGGGCCCCGGACAGACCACGGGCCCGGCTCCCTCGCGGGAGGACCGGGCCCGTCTCGCCGGCGGCGGCTCAGGAGGCCGCGCTGCGCAGCCCCTGTACGTCGATCTGCTCGGTCTCGTCGTGCGCGGTCAGGTCGATGACCTGGCCGACGCCCCGGGACCGCTCGTCGGCGGGCTTGAACGCGGCCTCGGCCTCGGCCTTGTGCACGGCGAGCGCCTCGGGGCCCACGACATCGGCCAGGTCCTCGTTCTGCACGGCGTCCAGCGCGGCCTTCGGGGCGCCCTTCTGCGTACCGAAGAAGTCGAACCCGCCCTCGGCCACCGGCCGCCGCACGGGCGCGGGCGACACGACGGCCGCGGCGGGCGGCACCACCGGCCCGGCACCACCGGCCGGCCGGTCCACGACGCCCTGCGCCTCGGGAACGGGCCGGGACGCGGGGGCGGCGCCACCGGAGCCGGAGTCAGGACTCCCGGAGGCGGACCCAGGGGTTGCGGAGACGACGCCAGGGGTTCCGGAGGTGAAGCCGGGAGCCCCGGACACGGGCCCGGCGGTCCCGGACGGGGCCCCGGCGGCGGGCAGGGGAGCGGCCCCGGAGACGGGAGCAGCCCCGGACACGGAAGCGACCCCGGTCACGGAAGCCGACCCCGACGCGGGAGCAGCCCCGGACACGGGAGCAGCCCCGGACACGGGAGCAGCCCCGGGCTTGGAAGCCGACCCGGACGCGGGAGCGGCCCCGGACACGGGAGCGGCCCCGGACACGGGAGCGGCCCCGGGCCTGGAAGCCGACCCGGAAACGGGAGCGGCTCCGGACACGGCAGCAGCCCCGGAAACGGAAGCCGACCCGGAAACGGAAGCCGACCCGGAAACGAGAGCAGCCCCCGGAGCGGAAGCGCCCTGGGAAGCGGGAGCAGCCCCGGTCACGGAAGCGGCCCCGGGCACGGAAGCCGACCGGGAAGCGGGAGTCGGGCCGGGCGCGGAAGCCGGGCCGGACTGAGGGGCGTGCCCCGTGCCGGCAGCGGGAACGGCCACCGCCTCCGCGGCGGGCCCGGCGACGGGAACCGGCCCGGCACCGCCCTCCACGACGGCCCCGGCCGCACCCCCGGCGTCCTCGGACGTCTCCTGCCCGACGACCCGTGCCGGGCCGGACACGGGCGTCGTCGCCGCCGGTGTCCCGGACCCGGGCGCCTTCGCCTCGGGCGTTCCCGCGCGGAGCCCGGTCGCGCCGGGCTCCACCGTGCCGGACTCCCCCGTCACTGCGTCCGCCGCCCCCGGCTCCGCCGTCGTGGCTTGAAGCGCCCCGGACCGCGCGGTCACGGCCTCGGGAGCCCCGGGCTCCCCCGGCACGTCCGCCACGGCCCCGGGCGCGTCCCCCGCGGGCCCGGCCCCGGCGGGCGTGTCCCTCTGGCCGCGCGGGCCGTCGCCGTCCCCCGGCTCGTGCGGGGGCTCGCGGTCGAAGCGGGACAGTGCCGTGAGGGCCCGGCGGTACAGGCGGGCGCCCTCGGGGGAGAAGGCCGCGGGTGCCGCCGGGGCGGGCGCGGGCGGCAGGGCCGGGGCCGACGGACGGGCGGGCCCCGGCTCCGGTGCCGTCGTCTCGAGTTCCAGCAGCCGGCGGCCCTCCAGGGCGCTGGCCCGCTCGGTCTCCGCGGTGGCGTACCGGCGCAGCAGGGCCGCGTGCTCGTTGCGCAGGCCGGCCAGCTCCGCGCGCTTGGCGCGCAGCCGCTGTTCCAGCTTCGAGCGCAGCTCGCGGGACTCCTCCAGGTCGGTCTCCAGTTCGGCGACGCGCTCCTCGAAGCGCCATTCGTCACCGGCGCGCGCACGCGTCAGCTCGGCGACCCGCCGGGCCGCCCGCACGTCCCAGCGGCGCATCACGAACGCGCCGAGGACCGACGTGGCCGCTGCCGCGGCGGCCAGCGCCCGCAACACCGTGGCCTCGGAGAACACCCAGGGGGCCGACGCGCAGGCGACGGAGACGCCGGCGATCGCCGAGGGAGGCAACAGCCGGTGCAGAGGAGAGGAATGGCGGTGGCGTCCACGTGGCATGGCCAGAAACTTACCGCGCGTAGGTGAATCATGGGCCCCGGGCCGCAAAAACACGGCCACGGCGGGGGCCTCACGAGCCGTCAGGGCGTCCGCCGGCTCAGCGTTCGGCGAGCCGCCCGCTGATCCACTGGAGGGTCGGCGGTATCTCGCGCCGCCAGGTGTTGAAGTTGTGGCCGCCGCTGTCGAGGATGATCGACGAGATGCGGGTCCGGTCGGTGGCCCGCACCCGCCGGATGAAGTCGAGCGTGGACTTGTAGTTGTGCTCGCCGACCTTGCTGCTGGTGACGAGCAGCGAGGTGTCCGGCGCGGGTTCGTGCCGCAGCAGCCAGAACAGGTCGGCGCGGTCGCGCAGCCCGGCGTCGCCGTGGAAGAGGTCGCCGGTCGTGGGGTCGATCGGCGCCTTGTAGTACGGCGACAGGCCCGCGCCGGCCGCGTACACGTCCGGGTGGTGCATGGCGAGCTTGAGCGCGCAGTAGCCGCCGGTGGAGTCGCCGATGACGCCCCAGCCGCCCGGCCGCCCGGCCGCCCGGTAGTGGCCGAGGACGGCCTCCGGCAGGTCCTCGGCGAAGAACGTCTCCGTCCGCGGCCCGCCCGGAACGTCGACGCACTCGGTGTCCCGCGGCGGTGCCACGGTCGGCCGCATCATCACCAGGATCATCGGCTGCGCCCGGCCGTCCCCGGCCAGCCGCTGCGCGGTGCTCGGATAGTCCAGCTTGTCGACCAGCGCCCGCGCGGTGCCCGGGTAGCCGGTCAGCACGACGGCCGTCGGGAACGTGCGCGTGCGGTACTGCGGCTGGAAGTACTCCGGCGGCAGGTACACGTACGCCGGGGTCGCGATGCGGGTCGTGCGGCCGACGATGTCCACCTTCTGGATCTGCCCGCCCCGCTCCGGCCGCGTGGCGCGCACGCCGGGCACCTCGGAGGTGGAGGTCACCCGGAGCGGGCCGCCGGCCGTGCCGTGGGCCGCGTGGTCGACGACCACGCCCTGCCCGGTCTCCGTGCCGAACAGGTCGGCCCAGCTGGCGTAGAAGCCGAAGGCCTGGTTGGCGGCGAGGCCGACGGAGGCGAAGAGGGCCACCTGGGTGGCCAGCAGCAGGCCGATCCGCCCGCTGACGGCCCGCCAGTTCCGCCGGGCCAGGCGCGGCCACAGCCACACCGTGCCGATGAACAGCACGGCGGCGATCGCTATCGCCAGCCACAGCACTGTGTTGCTCGTGAGACCCATGGGGTGTTCCCTGCCTGCGCTTTCCGCCCGCGCCGTGCCCACGCCTGGTGCGCGCGCTTGCCCGGGGCTTTCCTTGCCCTTTGACCCGACTTTCCGGTGGGGAGTGAACCTCCCTCCCCCAGACACCGTCCTAGAGGGCGCAATGTCGCCGGATGCCCCGATCGGCACCGGGTCCAAGGTCTCTCGCACAACTACGGGATGCGATGTCTGTCAGGGTAGATGGGGAAGTGTCGGGCGGGGTTCCGAGCCGATCAAGCCGTGGGCGGCGCCTGCCGCGCGGTCCGCGCCCCGAGGCCGTTCCCGTCCTGGTCGGCCGGGCGGCCACGCTCGTGGGCCTCCTGGACATCGCCGCGGGTGTCTTCCCGCGCTTCAGGCACAGCCGCATGCACGCCCTGGCCGAGGTGCTGCCGGGCTCGTTCGGGCCGTTCGCGGCGGCGCTCTCGCTCAGCTCGGGCGTGCTGTTGCTGCTGCTCGCGCACGGGCTCAAGCGGCGCAAGCGCCGGGCGTGGCGGGCCGCGGTGGCGCTGCTCCCGGTGGGTGCGGCGGCGCAGTTCGCGTACCGGCACTCGCTCGTCGGCGCGCTCATCGCGGTCGCCCTGCTCGTGCCGCTGCTGCGCCACCGGGACCAGTTCGGCGCCCTGCCGGACCCGCGCAGCCGGTGGCGCGCGCTCGCCAACTTCGTGCTCATGAGCGCCGGCTCGGTCCTGCTCGGGCTCCTCATCGTCAGCGTCCACCCGGGCCGCACGATCGGCGACCCGAGCCTGGCCGACCGGCTGACGCACGTCATCTACGGCCTGTTCGGCTTCGAGGGCCCGGTCGACTACCAGGGCAACACCTCCTGGACGGTGGCCTTCTCCCTCGGCGCGCTCGGCTGGATCACCGCGGCGACCACCGCCTACCTGGCCTTCCGCCCGGAGCACCCGGCCGCGCGCCTCACCGAGGACGACGAGGTGAGGCTGCGCGCCCTGCTGGAGCGGCACGGCGGGCGGGACTCGCTCGGCCACTTCGCGCTGCGCCGCGACAAGGCCGTGGTGTTCTCCCCGAGCGGCAAGGCCGCGGTCACCTACCGGGTCGTCTCCGGTGTGATGCTCGCCAGCGGCGACCCCATCGGGGACGTCGAGGCCTGGCCGGGTGCCATCGAGCGCTTCATGGACGAGGCCCGGGCCCACTCCTGGACGCCCGCCGTCATGGGCTGTTCGGAGACCGGCGGCGAGGTGTGGACCCGCGAGACCGGCCTGGACGCCCTGGAGCTGGGCGACGAGGCGGTGGTGGACGTGGCGGATTTCTCGCTCGCCGGACGCGCGATGCGCAACGTGCGCCAGATGGTCAAGCGCATCGAGCGGGCCGGCTACGAAACCCGGGTACGGCGCATCCGTGACCTCGGTGACGCGGAGCTGGAGCGGATCCGCCGGGCGGCGGAGGACTGGCGCGGCACGGACACCGAGCGCGGCTTCTCCATGGCGCTCGGCCGCATCGGCGACCCGGCCGACGGCGACTGCCTGATCGCCACCGCGCACAAGCAGGACGACGAGCCGGGCGAGTACGGCGACCTGAAGGCCATCCTGCACTTCGTGCCGTGGGGCGGGGACGGCGTCTCGCTGGACCTGATGCGCCGCGACCGCGCCGCCGACCCGGGCATGAACGAGCTGCTGATCGTCGCCGCCCTCCAGGCCGCCCCGAAGTTCGGCATCGCCCGGGTCTCGCTGAACTTCGCGATGTTCCGTTCCGCCCTCGCGCGCGGGGAGAAGATCGGCGCCGGTCCGGTGCTGCGCGCCTGGCGCGGGCTGCTCGTGTTCCTCTCGCGCTGGTTCCAGATCGAGTCGCTGTACAAGTTCAACGCCAAGTTCCAGCCACGCTGGGAGCCGCGGTTCGTGGTCTACCGGGCCCCCGCCGACCTGCCCCGCATCGGCTTCGCCGCCATGCAGGCGGAGGGCTTCGTCAACCTCGCCGTGCCGCTGCCGCGCTTCCTGCGCCGGCGCCGGTCCGCCGCCGGGCGCCCGTGCGCGCACGTGGGCGAGCGCGACGTCCGGGCCGCCTGAGCCCCGGGCACCGGGCGGTACGGCCCGGCATCGGCCCCGCGGCGGCCCCCTCCCCCGAGGGGGCCGCCGCGCGTTCCCGGCACCGACCTGGGCCTACGCTGAACGTATGAACAGCATCAGCGGGCGCGGCCGGGTGGCCGGCCTTCCGGCATGGGACCGGTGCGCGGTCATGGGGGTCGTGAACGTCACCCCCGACTCCTTCTCCGACGGCGGCCGCTGGTTCGACACCACCGTCGCCGTCAAGCACGGCCTCGACCTGGTCGCGCAGGGCGCGGACCTGGTCGACGTGGGCGGCGAGTCCACCCGGCCCGGCGCCACCCGCGTGGACGAGGCCGAGGAGCTGCGCCGGGTCGTCCCCGTGGTGCGCGGCCTGGCCTCCGAAGGCGTCGTCGTCTCCGTCGACACCATGCGCGCCTCCGTCGCCGAGCAGTCCCTCGCGGCCGGCGCCGCCCTCGTCAACGACGTCAGCGGCGGCCTCGCCGACCCCGCGATGATCCCCGTGGTGGCCGCCGCGGGCGCCCCCTTCGTGGTCATGCACTGGCGCGGCTTCCTCCAGGGCGGCAACGTCAAGGGGGCCTACGAGGACGTCGTCGGCGAAGTCGTCGCGGAGCTGCACGCGCGCGTGGAGGCCGTGCTCGCCGGCGGCATCGCCCCGGACCGCGTCGTCGTCGACCCGGGCCTCGGCTTCTCCAAGGAGGCCGAGCACGACCTCGCCCTCCTCGCCCACCTGGACCGGCTGCGCGCCCTCGGCCACCCCCTGCTGGTCGCCGCGTCCCGCAAGCGGTTCCTCGGCCGGGTCCTGGCCGGGCCCGGCGGCGCGCCCCCGCCCGCCCGGGAGCGCGACGCGGCCACGGCCGCCGTCTCCGCGCTCGCCGCGCAGGCGGGCGCCTGGGCGGTGCGCGTCCACGAGGTGCGCGCCACGGCGGACGCGGTCCGGGTCGCGCGGGCCGTGGCCGAGGCGCGCGGCACGGCCCGCACGCCCGGCGCGGACGACGAGCGCGGGCCGGAAGGAGCCCGGTGAGCGCCCCCCACACCGACGTCGAACAGGTGGAGGCCGCCAACACCGCCTTCTACGAGGCGCTGGAACGCGGTGACTTCGAAGAGGTCTCCGGTCTCTGGCTGACGCCCGCCGACCTGGGCGTGGACGAGACGTACCACGACCCCGCGGACACCGGCGTGGTCTCCTGCGTGCACCCCGGCTGGCCGGTCCTGACCGGCCGCGGCGAGGTCCTCAGGTCGTACGCCCTGATCATGGCGAACACCGACTACATCCAGTTCTTCCTCACCGATGTGCACGTCTCCGTGACCGGTGACACCGCCCTGGTGACCTGCACGGAGAACATCCTCAGCGGCGGGCCCGCCCCGGAGGAGGGCGCGGAGCTGGGGCCGCTGGTGGGCCAGCTCGTCGTCGCCACCAATGTGTTCCGGCGCACCCCCACCGGCTGGAAGCTCTGGTCGCACCACGCCTCCCCCGTGCTGACCGAGAGCGCCGAGGACGACGAGGACGGCGGCGTGAATGGCGTGAATCCGGACGACGGCCCCCTCGCCTGACCGGGTACCCGCACCGCGTGCGGTGGCGGGCGCGGTACGGGAGCGGGCCCCGGCCCGGCCGAACGGCGGCCGGCACCGGGCGGCGGGCACGTGGCCGGAATCACCCACCCCCGGGTAGCAGGGGCCACGGGCCCGTGACAGGGTCGGGTTCCCCAGGGGAAACCGCCGGTGAACCCTCCGGGTTCCGGCCCGGTCCCCGCCCCCGCGGCCGGGCCCTGTCGGTGTCCGCAGGTAGATTCGTCCAAGGCCGGTGTGCCGCCCGCACGCGGTACGGGCCGGCCCTTCCCGACGATTGCAGGAGTGATTCGCGTGGATCGTGTCGCGCTGCGCGGCCTCAAGGCCCGTGGGCACCACGGGGTGTTCCCCAAGGAACGCGAGGAGGGCCAGACCTTCATCGTGGACCTCGTCCTCGGTCTGGACACCCGGCCGGCCGCGGCCGACGACGACCTGACGAAGACGGTGCACTACGGCATCGTGGCCGAGGAGGTCGTGGCCGTGGTCGAGGGCGACCCGGTGGACCTCATCGAGACGCTCGCCGAGCGCATCGCCCGGACCTGCCTGAAGCACGAAGGGGTCGAGGAGGTCGAGGTGTGCGTCCACAAACCGGACGCGCCGATCACCGTCCCCTTCGACGATGTGACCGTCACCATCACCCGGAGCCGAGTATGACCCGACCTTTCCGCCAGGGTCACAGCGACCCGACCGTCCAGCCGGTGCCCGCCTCGGTCGTCGAGAAGGTGGACGCCGCCGACACCACGCTGCACAACCCCCAGTGGGCCGTGATCTCCCTCGGCTCCAACCTGGGCAACCGCCTGGAGACCCTCCAGGGGGCCGTGGACGCCCTGGAGGACACCCCGGGCGTCCGGGTGAAGGCCGTGTCCCCGGTGTACGAGACCGCGCCGTGGGGCGTCGAGCCCGGCAGTCAGCCGTCGTACTTCAACGCGGTCGTGGTGCTGAAGACGACGCTGCCCCCCGCCTCCCTGCTGGAGCGGGCGCACGCCGTCGAAGAGGCGTTCCACCGCGTCCGGGACGAGCGCTGGGGCCCGCGCACCCTGGACGTCGACATCGTGGCCTACGCCGACGTCACCTCGGACGACCCGGGCCTCACCCTGCCCCATCCGCGCGCCCACGAGCGTGCCTTCGTGCTGGCGCCCTGGCACGACGTGGACCCCGAGGCGCAGCTCCCCGGCCGCGGCACGGTGGCCGAACTGCTGTCCGTGATCACCCGTGAGGGTGTGGCGCACCGCGGGGACCTGGAACTCCGGCTGCCCGAGTAGTCGTTAAGGTCGAGACGGATCAAGTCAAGACCAAGACGACCACCGTCCGGAATGGTCCGGGGGAAACCGAAGGGACACCGTGAGAGAGCTGCGCATCAGGGTGCTGGCGGGCGTGTTCGTCGTGGCCGGCGTCCTGTCCTGGGCGGGCGCCCGCCTCTGGAACTCGATCGGGACCCTCCCGAGCGTCCCCCTGGCCGCGCCCGTGGTCCTCGCGCTGATCGCGGTGGTCCTGCTCTCGACGGCGCTCTCGCTGCGGGCCCGGCTGAAGGCCCAGCGCGAGCGCCGGCCCGGCGCCAAGGGCGTCGACCCGCTGATGGCCGCCCGGGCGGTCGTCTTCGGCCAGGCCAGCGCCCTGGTCGCGGCCCTCGTCGCCGGCATGTACGGCGGCACGGGCGTCCTGCTGCTGGAGCTGCTGGACTTCCCCGCCCGCCGCGACCAGGCGATCTACGCGGGCTTCTCGGTGCTGGCCGGTCTCGCCGTGATAGCGGCCGCCCTGTTCCTGGAGCGGATCTGCCGGCTCCCGGAGGACGACGACCAGAACCCGCCGGGGGCGGAGCCGGCGGCCTGAGCCCCGGCGCCGCCCGGCGGCCTGATCAGCGCGCCATGATCAGGCTCATGGCCTCGTTGCGCGTGGCGACGTGCCGCAGCTGTCCGCGCACCGCCGACGTTATGGTCTTCGCGCCCGGCTTGCGGATGCCGCGCATCGACATGCACATGTGCTCGCACTCGACGACGACGATGACGCCCCGCGGCTCCAGGATCTCCATCAGGGAGTCCGCGATCTGCGTGGTGAGGCGCTCCTGCACCTGCGGCCGGCGGGCGTAGACGTCGACGAGGCGGGCGAGCTTGGACAGCCCGGTGATCTTGCCGCTCTCGGACGGGATGTAGCCGACGTGGGCGACGCCCCGGAACGGCACCAGGTGGTGCTCGCAGGTCGAGTACACCTCGATGTCCTTCACCAGGACCATCTCGTCGTGCCCGAGGTCGAACGTCGTCGTCAGGACGTCCTCCGGCTGCTGCCACAGACCGGCGAAGATCTCCCGGTAGGCCCGCGCGACCCGGGCCGGCGTCTCCCTGAGCCCCTCGCGGTCCGGGTCCTCCCCGATCGCGATCAGCAGCTCGCGCACGGCGTTCTCGGCGCGCTTCTCGTCGAACTCGCCGATGCGTCCCTCGCCGTCCAGCGTCACCGGGTCGGTCATCTGGTTCCTCGTTCCTGCGCCATGACGCGCGTGTGTCTCGCGTTCCGAAACTGCGGACATGCGAAATGCCGCGCCCCCCAGGCTAGAACCCGGGGGGCGCGGCATTCATTCCGGCCCGTGTGTCCGGCGCACGGTCAGCTCTCGGAGCGGTCCTCCGGGGCCTGCTCCGTCGCCGGGGCGGACTCCGCCGCCGTCGACTTGACGGTGCTGATCGACGCCGTGGCGCCGTTCGCGCCGTTGGTCAGCGCCAGCTCCTTCGGGGAGAGCACCGGCGGGCGGGTGGACGGGGTGCGGCGGGAGGAACCGGTCCAGGCGGGCCGCGGCGGGCGCTTGACGATCGGGGCGAAGATCTCGGCGATCTCCTCCTTGCCCAGGGTCTCCCTCTCCAGCAGCTGGAGAACGAGGTTGTCGAGCACGTCGCGGTTCTCGACCAGGATCTCCCAGGCCTCGTTGTGCGCGGTCTCGATGAGCTTCTTGACCTCTTCGTCGACCAGCGCGGCGACCTCTTCCGAGTAGTCCCGCTGGTGGGCCATCTCCCGGCCGAGGAACGGCTCGCTGTTGTCGCCGCCGAACTTGATCGCGCCGAGACGCTCGGTCATGCCGTACTGCGTGACCATCGCGCGGGCCAGGTTGGTGGCCTTCTCGATGTCGTTCGCGGCACCGGTGGTCGGGTCGTGGAAGACCAGTTCCTCGGCCGCCCGGCCGCCCAGCATGTAGGCGAGCTGGTCGAGCATCTCGTTGCGGGTGGTCGAGTACTTGTCCTCGTCGGGCAGGACCATCGTGTAGCCGAGGGCACGGCCGCGGGACAGGATCGTGATCTTGTGGACCGGGTCGGAGTTCGGCGAGGCCGCCGCGACCAGGGCGTGACCGCCCTCGTGGTACGCGGTGATCTTCTTCTCCTTGTCCGACATGATCCGGGTCCGCTTCTGCGGGCCCGCGACCACGCGGTCGATCGCCTCGTCCAGCGCCTTGTTGTCGATCAGCTTCTGATCGCCGCGGGCGGTGAGCAGCGCGGCCTCGTTCAGCACGTTGGCGAGGTCGGCACCGGTCATGCCCGGGGTGCGGCGGGCCACGGCGGACAGGTCGACGTCGGGCGCGACCGGCTTGCCCTTCTGGTGGACCTTGAGGATCTCCAGACGGCCCTGGAGGTCCGGCGGGTCGACCGCGATCTGCCGGTCGAAGCGGCCGGGGCGCAGCAGGGCCGGGTCGAGGATGTCCGGACGGTTGGTGGCGGCGATGAGGATCACGCCGCCCTTGACGTCGAACCCGTCCATCTCGACCAGCAGCTGGTTCAGGGTCTGCTCGCGCTCGTCGTGACCGCCGCCGAGGCCGGCGCCGCGGTGGCGGCCGACCGCGTCGATCTCGTCGACGAAGACGATCGCCGGGGCGTTCGCCTTGGCCTGCTCGAACAGGTCGCGCACACGGGAGGCACCGACACCGACGAACATCTCGACGAAGTCGGAACCGGAGATCGAGTAGAACGGCACGCCCGCCTCGCCCGCGACGGCACGCGCGAGCAGGGTCTTGCCGGTACCCGGGCGGCCGTAGAGCAGCACACCCTTGGGGACCTTGGCGCCGACGGCCTGGAACTTGGCCGGCTCCTGGAGGAACTCCTTGATCTCCTGGAGCTCCTCGACGGCCTCGTCACAGCCGGCGACGTCGGAGAAGGTGGTCTTCGGGGTGTCCTTGGTGATGAGCTTCGCCTTGGACTTGCCGAAGTTCATGACCCGGGAGCCGCCGCCCTGCATCTGATTCATCAGGAACAGGAAGACGACCACGATCAGGACGAAGGGGAGCAGGGACAGCAGGACGCCGACGAACGGGTTCTGCTTGGACGGCGAGACCGTGTAGCCGTCCGTGATCTGCTTTTCCTGGTACTTGGTCTGCAGCGTGCCGGCGAGCTGCACACCCTGGTCGCCGATGTAGCTCGCCTGGATCTTCGAGCTGCCCTCGACCTTGTAGCCGTCCTTGAGCGTGACCTTGATGCTCTGCTCGTCACCGGTGGTGAGCTTGGCCGACTCGACCTTGTTGTCGTTGATCGCCGCCACGACCTGGCCGGTGTCCACCGTCTTGTAGCCGCCGGACGAGCCGACGACCTGCATCAACACGACCACGGCAAGGACGGCCAGCACGATCCACATGACCGGCCCACGGAAGTATCGCTTCACGTCCATCCATACGGAGCGGTGCCGCCCCGTCCCTCCTGCCATAGTGAGTTTGATAAGACAGTTCTTCTGACGGTACCCCAGCATTGTTGCCCGAAGCCGCACGGAGCCGATTCGGCGGCTGGGAAAACCCGTCTCCGCTTGCTTCAACGGCAGGGAACCCGCTGGGGTTCCCGATCGTCCTAATGGGCTTGGGCCGACTGGCTCAGCCGCCGTAGACGTGAGGCGCGAGCGTACCGACGAACGGCAGGTTGCGGTACTTCTCGGCGTAGTCGAGGCCGTAGCCCACGACGAACTCGTTCGGGATGTCGAAGCCGACCCACTCCACGTCGATGGCGACCTTGGCGGCGTCCGGCTTGCGCAGCAGCGTGCACACCTTCAGGGACGCGGGCTCGCGCGAGCCGAGGTTGTTGATCAGCCAGGACAGGGTCAGGCCGGAGTCGATGATGTCCTCGACGATCAGGACGTGCCGGCCCTTGATGTCGGTGTCGAGGTCCTTGAGGATGCGGACGACACCGGAGGACTGGGTGCCCGCGCCGTAGGAGGACACGGCCATCCAGTCCATGGTGACGGGGGTGGACAGCGCCCGGGCGAGGTCCGCCATGACCATCACCGCGCCCTTGAGGACGCCGACGATGAGCAGGTCCTTGCCCGCGTATTCCGCGTCGATCTTCGCGGCCAGCTCGGCCAGCTTCGCGTCGATCTCTTCCTTGGTGATGAGCACCCGCTGGAGGTCGGCACCCATGTCTTTCGCGTCCACCCGCATCACTTTCGGTCGTCCCGCACTTACGGCCGCGAGCGCGGCCACCGGCTACGGCCGCAGGTACGGCCCGTGGGCCGCCCGGCCCGCCGGGGCACCGGGTGAGGGCACTCCGCGGGGCCGGTCGTCAGCCTTGCCGAATCACCAGTCTGCCACCCTGGCGCTGGGCGACGACCCGGCCGGGGAGGTTGATGGCCCCCTGGCCGCGCCAGCCGGTGATCAGACGGTCGACTTCCTCGATGTGGCGGGCGAACAGCGCACCGGCCGGGGCTCCCGCCTCGATGGCCGCGCGGCGCAGGATCCGGCGGCGCACGGCGGGCGGCAGGGCGTACAGCTTGGCGCACTCCAGCAGGCCGGCCGCGTCCCGTACGGACGCCTCTGCCTGCCGGGCCCAGGCGTCCAGGGCGTCGGCGTCGTCGCGGGAGAGCTGGGCGGTGCGGGCCAGCGCCTCCACCACGCCCTTGCCGAGGGCCTTCTCCAGGGCGGGCAGGCCCTCGTGCCGGAGCCGGGAGCGGGTGTAGGCCGGGTCGGTGTTGTGCGGGTCGTCCCAGACCGGCAGGGACTGGACCATGCAGGCCTTGCGGGCGGTCTGCCGGTCCAGGTGCAGGAAGGGCCGCCGGTAACGGCCGTCGGCCCCCGAGACCGCGGCCATGCCGGACAGGGAGCGGATGCCGGAGCCGCGGGCGAGTCCCAGCAGGACGGTCTCGGCCTGGTCGTCGCGGGTGTGGCCGAGCAGGATCGCGGCGGCGCCGTGGCGTTCGGCGGCGGCGTCCAGGGCGGCGTAGCGGGCGTCGCGGGCGGCGGCCTCGGGGCCGCCTTCGCGGCCGACGGTCACGGCGACGGACTCGGCCGGGTCGAGGCCCAGTTCGCGCAGGCGCAGGACGACCTCCTCGGCGCGGAGGTCGGAGCCGGCCTGGAGGCCGTGGTCGACGGTGACACCGCCGGCGCGGACGCCGAGCTTGGGGGCCTCGAAGGCGAGGGCGGAGGCGAGGGCCATGGAGTCGGCGCCGCCGGAGCACGCGACGAGGACGAGCGGGGAGGGGGGCCGCTCGGCCGTCCGGCCCGCGGGCGCGCGGGAGGTCTGGTCGTTCAGGATGTCGTGGAGGACGCGGCGGACCGCCAGGCGTATCGCCGCGACCGCAGGATGGGGACCCATGTCCGGTTCCCTTCATGAAGTTTTCCGGGGGGCGGGCCCGGGACGGTCACTCAGAGTGTGTAGATGGTGACAGAACCGGGCCGTTCCCCGAGCATCGCACGCCTACGCATGGCATACGGTCCCTCGGACGGGTGATTGGAGGGGCGTTCGCCTGCCGTCGGCCGGACTCGCTTCACGACTCTCCCGCGCCGTTCACCCCTCGGCCCTGCCGTGCACCCGCGTGACCCAGTCCGCCGGTTTGGCGATCTCCGCCTTGGTGGGAAGGGTGTTGGGCGAGGTCCACACGCGGTTGAAGCCGTCGGTGCCGACCTGCTCGACGACGGCCCGTACGAACCGTTCGCCGTCGCGGTACTGCCTCAGCTTGGCGTCCAGCCCGAGCAGCTTGCGCAGGGCGGCGTCCAGGCGGGAGGCGCCCTTGGCCCGCCGCTGCTGGAACTTCTCGCGGATCTCGGCGACGCTCGGCACGACGCTGGGGCCGACGCCGTCCATGACGTAGTCGGCGTGGCCCTCCAGCAGGGACATCACGGCGGTGAGCCGGCCGAGGATCTCCCGCTGGGCCGGGGTCTGCACGAGTTCCACGAAGGAGCGCCCGCCGTCCTCCTCCTCGCCCTCGGGACGGCCGCCGACCAGGGACTGGGCGGCGTCCCGGATGCGCTCCAGGAAGGTCATCGGGTCGACGTCGGTCTCCGCGAGGAACGACTGGATCTCGCCCTCCAGGTGGTCCCGCAGCCAGGGCACGGCGGTGAACTGCGTGCGGTGGGTCTCCTCGTGCAGGCACACCCACAGGCGGAAGTCGTGCGGCTCGACGTCGAGTTCGCGCTCCACGTGCACGATGTTCGGCGCCACGAGCAGCAGCCGGCCGCCGCCGTTCGCGCCGGCCGGCAGGTCGCGGGCGGCCGGGGCGAAGGTCTCGTACTGGCCGAGGACCCGGGAGGACAGGAAGGACAGGAGCATGCCCACCTCCACGCCGGTGACCTTGCCGCCGACGGCGCCGAGGACCGCGCCGCCCGGGCCGCCGCCGCGCCGTTCCTGCATCTTCTCCAGCAGCGGCTTGAGCAGTTCCCGGAAGCCCGCGACGTTGGCGCGGACCCAGCCGGGGCGGTCGACGACGAGGACGGGGGTGTCGTGGGTCTCCTCGGTGCCCATCCGGGTGAAGCCCCGGACGTGCTCCTCCGAGGCCTTCGCGTGCCGGCGCAGCTCCGCGACGACGGCCC
This sequence comes from Streptomyces sp. NPDC104831, assembly GCF_055583025.1. NCBI lineage: Bacteria > Bacillati > Actinomycetota > Actinomycetes > Kitasatosporales > Streptomycetaceae > Streptomyces > Streptomyces sp. NPDC104831. The sequence continues at coordinate 72,734 of NZ_JBVJOT010000019.1, read as the reverse complement.
TGGCCTCGTCGCGGCTGACGTCGGGGCCGGGCCGTACGAGCCGTGTCGCGGTCGCCACGGCGAGGTTCCAGTCGACCATCCCGGGAGATGCGGTGCCACCGAAGCCAGTCATGCTGTCAACCGTACGTGCTCGCCGCCGCTTGGGGCAGGCCGTGGGGGGCCGACGGGGGCCGGTGCCCCGGCCGGGGCGCTCAGCCCGCCAGTGCCGTCGCCGCCTCGTCCAGGGCCGACTGGGCCTCGGCCGGGTCCGTCGTGCCGGTGGCCAGGAAGGCGAAGGCCAGGAGGTGGCGGGTGGGCGTGACGACGGTGCCGGCGAGGGCGTTCACGCCGGTCAGGGTGCCGGTCTTGGCGCGTACGACACCGGAGGCGCCGTCGGCGTAACGATTGCTCAGGGTGCCGGTGAAGCCCGCGACGGGCAGGCCCGTCAGGACCGGGCGCAGGCCGGGGCGGTCCGGGTCGGCGGCCCGGACCAGCAGGCCCGTCAGGAGGCCGGCGGTGAGCCGGTCGGCGCGGTTCAGGCCGCTGCCGTCGTGGAAGACGGCGCCCGCCATCGGCAGGCCCAGCTCGCGCAGCTGGGTGGCGATGGCCCCGGCCCCGCCCGCGAAGCTCGCCGGCCGCCCGCCGGCCAGGGCCGTGTGCCGGGCCAGGGCCTCCGCGATGTCGTTGTCGCTGTTGGTCAGCATCCGCTCGACCAGGGCGGACAGCGGGGGCGAGGAGACGCCGGCGAGGGTCTGCGCGCGCGTGCTGGCCTTGGACGGGCCGGGGTGCGTGGCCGTGATGCCGGCGTCCTTCAGGAGGCCCGCGAACTTGGCCGCCGCGTCCGCCGCCGGGTCGCCCACGCGGACCACCGGCCCGCTGGTGGAGTCGTCGGTGCGGCCCTCGTCGACGGTCAGGGCGGTGACCGGGGCGAGGTTGTCGTTGACGCCGACGGGGTGCAGGGCGGGACCGGTGAACAGGGTCGTGTCGTAGGACAGGGTGACCTTGCGGATGCCGCGCTCGGCGAGGGCCTTCGCGGTGTCCGCGGCCAGTACCCGCAGGCTCGCCCAGCCGCCGCCCCGGGCGTGCGCGGTGAGGGTGGGGTCGCCGCCGCCGACCAGGACCAGTTCCCCGGTGTCGGGTTCCAGGGCGGTGCGGGTGGTGAGGCGGTGGTCGGGGCCGAGGGCGGACAGGGCGGCGACGGCGGTGGCGATCTTGGTGGTGGAGGCGGGGGTGAGGGCCTTGCCGCCGTCGGCGTCGTACAGGCGTTCACCGGTCGTGACGTCGACGACGGCCGCCGCCCGGCCGTCGCCGAGCGCGGGGGCGTCCAGCAGGGGCTCCAGGGCGTCGGAGACGGCCTGGGCGTCCGGCGCGGCCCGCTTGGTGCCCACGGCGCCCGAGGTGCCGCCGAGGCCCGTCAGGACGGGTCCGGCGCTCGGCGCGGTCCTGGGCGCCCCCGCGCCCGTGCCGGCGCGACCGTGATCTGCGCCACCTGACCGTTCCAGGGCGGCGGCGCGGTGCCGCTCGGCCGTACGCTGACCCGTGGCGTCCCAGGGCCCGGCCACGGTCACCGCACCGGCGGCCAGTGCCAGGCCGGCGGTGGCGGCGCCCGCGGTGTACCGCCAGGCGCGGGCGTTGCGCGGACGGGGGAGACGGGGGAGGTGCGCAGGGCCGGTCCACACGGCCTTCGGCAGCCGCGCGAGCGACGGCCGCACGGCCGTCACGGCGCGCGTGAGACGTGGTCGGACGGCGTTCGCGAGCCGCGCCACCCGCGGTCTCGCGGCTCGCCAAGGCCCCAGCTCTGGCACGACCACCAGCCCCTTTCGCGATCACACACCTGCGTGAGGGACACTTAACCACCAGAACTATGTGCTGATCATGGAGGAGCCACCGGTGGAGTTCGACGTCACGATCGAGATCCCGAAGGGTTCGCGGAACAAGTACGAGGTGGACCACGAGACCGGCCGGATCCGCCTGGACCGTCGCCTCTTCACCTCGACCGCCTACCCGACCGACTACGGCTTCGTCGAGAACACCCTCGGCGAGGACGGCGACCCGCTGGACGCGCTGGTCATCCTGGACGAGCCGACCTTCCCGGGCTGCCTGATCCGCTGCCGCGCGATCGGCATGTTCCGGATGACGGACGAGGCCGGCGGCGACGACAAGCTGCTGTGCGTTCCGGCCACCGACCCGCGTGTGGAGCACCTGCGTGACATCCACCACGTGTCGGAGTTCGACCGCCTGGAGATCCAGCACTTCTTCGAGGTCTACAAGGACCTGGAGCCCGGCAAGTCGGTCGAGGGTGCCAACTGGGTGGGCCGTACGGACGCCGAGGCGGAGATCGAGCGGTCGTACAAGCGCTTCGAGGAGCAGGGCGGTCACTGAGCCCCCTTCCGCGAACGGGCCGCACGCGCAGGCGTGCGGCCCGTTCGCGTGTGTGCACGCATGCGGCCGGACGGGGTACGCGTGCGCATACTGAGGCCTAGCGAAGGTGTCGTGCAGGGAGCGGTGCGAAGTGACGGAGGCGGAGGACCGCAAGCCCCGGTCCGACGAGGCGCGGTACGACCCGGAGATCACCTCCGAGTTCGCCATTCCCCGGGGCCTCGACGTCCCGAAGGGCCCGGGCGAGGGCGAGACGACCTCCGAGTTCGCCATGCCGGAGGGGCTGCCGGCGCCGCCGCAGCCGCCCGCCGCCGAGCCGGAGGGCTCCGCGTTCAGCCCGCCGCGGACCTACAGCGCGAAGGACGCGCCGGCCGCCTTCACCCCGCCGGCCGGGGTGCCGCTGGTCAGCCTGATCAAGGACGCGCCCTGGCAGGACCGGATGCGCACGATGCTGCGGATGCCGGTCACCGAGCGGCCGGCCCCGGAGTCGGTGCAGCGCGAGGAGGAGGGCGGCCCGGCCGTCCCGCGCGTGCTGGACCTGACCCTGCGCATCGGCGAGCTGCTGCTGGCCGGCGGCGAGGGCGCGGAGGACGTGGAGGCCGCGATGTTCGCGGTGTGCCGGTCCTACGGCCTGGACCGGTGCGAGCCGAACGTCACCTTCACCCTGCTGTCGATCTCGCACCAGCCCTCCCTGGTGGAGGACCCGGTGACGGCGTCGCGGACGGTGCGGCGGCGGGGCACCGACTACACCCGGCTGGCGGCCGTCTTCCGCCTGGTGGACGACCTGACCGACCCGGAGACCGAGGTCTCCCTGGAGGAGGCCTACCGGCGCCTGGCGGAGATCCGCCGCAACCGGCACCCCTACCCCGGCTGGGCGCTGACCCTGGCCGGCGGTCTGCTGGCCGGCGCGGCGTCCGTGCTGGTCGGCGGCGCCGATCCGATCGTGTTCGTGGCAGCGGCCGTCGGCGCGATGCTCGGCGACCGGCTGGCCTGGCTGTGCGCGGGACGCGGACTGCCGGAGTTCTACCAGTTCACGGTGGCCGCGATGCCGCCGGCGGCGATCGGGGTGGCGCTGACCCTGGCCCACGTGGACGTGAAGGGCTCTGCGGTGATCACCGGTGGACTGTTCGCGCTGCTGCCCGGACGGGCGCTGGTGGCGGGGGTGCAGGACGGGCTGACGGGCTTCTACATCACCGCCTCCGCGCGCCTGCTGGAGGTCATGTACTTCTTCGTCGGCATCGTCGTCGGGGTGCTGACCGTCCTGTACTTCGGGGTGCAGATCGGCGGCAAGCTGAACCCGGAGGCGAAACCGGGCAGCTACGACCAGCCGCTGGTCCAGCTGGCGGCCTCGATGCTGCTGTCGCTGACCTTCGCCGTCCTCCTCCAGCAGGAACGTTCCACCGTGCTGTGGGTGACCCTCAACGGAGGCGTCGCCTGGACGGTGTACGGCGCGATGCGCTACGCCGGCGACCTCTCGCCGGTGGCCTCCACGGCGGTGGCGGCGGGCCTGGTGGGCCTGTTCGGGCAGTTGCTGGCCCGGTACCGGTTCGCCTCCGCGCTGCCCTACACCACGGCGGCGATCGGGCCGCTGCTGCCCGGCTCCGCGACCTACTTCGGACTGCTGTCCATGGCCCAGAACGACGTGGACGAGGGGCTGGTGTCACTGGCCAAGGCCGCGTCGCTGGCCATGGCCATCGCCATCGGGGTCAACCTGGGATCGGAGATCTTCCGGCTGTTCCTGCGGATCGGCTCCGCCGGCAAGCGCCGGGCGGCGAAGCGGACGAGGGGCTTCTGAGCGGCGCCCGGCCCGGGGGCCGGGCGGTCACCGGCGGCGCTGGTCGTACGGGTAGCCGTTCTCGTCGTACTGCTGCTGGTCGTAGCCCTGCCGCCGGTCCCAGTCCTGCTGCTGGTACTGCTGCTGGTCGTACGGCTGCTGGTACTGCTGCTGTCCGTCGTAGTACTGGTCGTAGCCCTGCTGCTGGTTCCAGTCCTGCTGCTGCGGCTGCGGCTGCTGGTACGGGGGCTGCCCGCCGTACGGGGACTGTCCGTGCTGGGGCTGTCCGTGCTGCGGCTGCCCGTACTGCGGCTGCTGTTCGTGGGACGGCTGGTCCGGCTCGATGCGGCGCAGCCGGGTGGTGGCGTCGTCCATGACCGGGGGCTGCTGCGGCTGCTGGTACCGGGGCTGCTGCTGCGCGGGCTGCTGCTGCGGGAGCGGCCGCGGCCCGGCCTGGGCGGCCTTCTTCTCCTTGGAGCGGGCCCGCAGGAACTCGATCGCGATCGGGATCACGGAGACGAGGACGATCAGGATGAGGATCGCCTCGATGTTGGTCTTGACGAAGTCGATGTTGCCGAGCCAGGAGCCGAGCAGGGTGACGCCGGCCCCCCACAGGACGCCACCGATGACGTTGAAGACCAGGAACGAGCGGTACCGCATCCCGCTGACGCCCGCGATGATCGGCGTGAACGTGCGCACGATGGGCACGAAGCGCGCCAGCACCAGGGACTTCGGGCCGTACTTCTCGAAGAACTCGTGCGCCTTGGTGACGTTCTCCTGCTTGAACAGGCGGGAGTCCGGCCGGTTGAACAGGGACGGGCCCACCTTCTTGCCGAACATGTAGCCCGCCTGGTCGCCCAGGACCGCCGCGAGGCAGATCAGGCCGATCGCCGCCCACAGCGGGAAGTCCAGATCGCCCGAGGTGATCAGCAGACCGCAGGTGAACAGGAGCGAGTCACCCGGCAGGAAGAAGCCGATGAGCAGGCCGGACTCGGCGAAGACGATGAGCAGCAGACCCCAGATGCTGTACGTGTCGAGCAGGTAGTTCGGATCGAGCCAGCTCGGGCCTAGGGCGAGTGTCATCACGGGTCCGGGCTCCTGAAGGGGTGAGGGCGGCTACGGCGTCCAAGTGCGGCCGCACAAAGCTATCAACGCGATGTGCCCGCCCCAGGTTCCACCGGTGGCTCCAGGATGCCCTGTGCGGGGCCCCGGAGGAAGCTGCGACTCCGGGGGCCCCCGTGACCTTTCAGGACGCGGTGTGCCGGGCCGTGTTCGCCGCGATCGCGTCCCGCATGTACCGGGCCAGACCGGGACGGATCGCCTCGTAGGTGGCGGTGAATCGCTCGTCGGTGACGTACATCTCGCCGAGGCACGCGTGCAGCTCGTGCCCGCAGTCGTAGTACGCGCCCGTGATGAACCGGCGGTGCTCCTCGGCGACGTCCATGGCCGCCCGCGAGTCCGCGGGGACGCCCTCGGCGAGCAGGGCGGCCATGCGGCCGTGCACCGCGTCCAGCTCGCCGTTGATCCGCTTCCAGTCCTCCTTGGTGTAGGCGGCGGTCCGGCGCCGCGACTGCCGGTAGGCCTCGGTGCCGCCCCAGCGCCGCTCCACCTCGTCCTCGTGCCGGTCCGGGTCGAAGTCGCCGAAGACCTCGAACTTCTCCTCGGGTGTCAGGTTGATGCCCATCGTGCGTGCCTCCATGGCGTGCTCCACGGCCGCGGCCATCTCGCGCAGCTTCTCGATCCGGGCGGTCAGCAGGCCGTGCTGCCGGCGCAGGTGCGCGCGCGGGTCCGCGTCCGGGTCGTCGAGCAGGGCCGCGACCTCGTCGAGCGGGAAGCCGAGCTCCCGGTAGAACAGGATCTGCTGGAGCCGGTCGAGATCGGCGTCGGTGTAGCGCCGGTGCCCGGCGTGGGTGCGCTCGCCGGGCACGAGCAGGCCGATCCCGTCGTAGTGGTGCAGGGCGCGCACCGTGATCCCGGCGAACCCGGCGACCTGCCCCACGGTGTAGACCCGCCCCACGGGGGGCTCCCGGTCCACGGGGTGACTCACTGCTTCCGCTCCTTCGGTCGGTACGCCGTCCACACTGGGGCCTCACGTCGCGTGAGGTGCAACCCGGTTCCGATTCGGGATGTTGATGGCGTTCTGTCCGTTTATGGTGTGTCCATGGCGCTGCACAGAGGTTCCGGCCGGCACGAGGCGCGGACGGTGTCGGTCAACCCGTTCTTCGGGGCGGCCGACCCGGTCGGCGGCATGACCGAGGCCCCGCCCACGCACCGGCTGCCGGACACCCCGCTGCCCCCGTCCACGGCGTACCAGCTGGTCCACGACGAGCTGATGCTGGACGGCAACTCCCGGCTGAACCTGGCCACCTTCGTCACCACCTGGATGGAGCCGCAGGCCGGGGTGCTGATGGCGGAGTGCCGGGACAAGAACATGATCGACAAGGACGAGTACCCGCGCACGGCCGAGCTGGAGCGGCGCTGCGTGGCGATCCTCGCCGACCTGTGGCACGCGCCGGACCCCTCGGCGGCCGTCGGCTGTTCCACCACCGGGTCGAGCGAGGCGTGCATGCTCGCCGGGATGGCGCTGAAGCGGCGCTGGGCGAAGGCCAACGCGGACCGGTACCCGGGGGCGCGGCCCAATCTGGTGATGGGGATCAACGTCCAGGTGTGCTGGGAGAAGTTCTGCGACTTCTGGGAGGTCGAGGCCCGGCAGGTGCCCATGGAGGGCGACCGCTTCCACCTGGACCCGGAGGCCGCCGCCGGGCTGTGCGACGAGAACACCATCGGCGTCGTCGGCGTCCTCGGCTCGACCTTCGACGGCTCCTACGAACCGGTCGCCGGCCTGTGCGCGGCCCTGGACGCCCTCCAGGAGCGCACCGGGCTCGACGTCCCGGTGCACGTGGACGCGGCGTCCGGCGGCATGGTGGCGCCCTTCCTGGACGAGGATCTGGTGTGGGACTTCCGGCTGCCGCGGGTGGCCTCCATCAACACCTCGGGGCACAAGTACGGCCTGGTCTACCCGGGCGTCGGCTGGGCCCTGTGGCGGGACGGCGCGGCCCTGCCCGAAGAGCTGGTCTTCCGGGTCGACTACCTGGGCGGGAGCATGCCGACCTTCGCCCTGAACTTCTCCCGGCCCGGCGCCCAGGTGGTGGCGCAGTACTACACGTTCCTGCGGCTCGGCCGGGAGGGCTACCGCGCGGTCCAGGGGGCGACCCGGGACGTGGCGACCTCGCTGGCCCGGCGGATCGCGGAACTCGGCGACTTCCGGCTGCTCACCCACGGCGACCAGCTCCCCGTGTTCGCGCTGACCACGGCCGGGGACGTCACGTCGTACGACGTCTTCGACGTCTCCCGGCGGCTGCGCGAGCGCGGCTGGCTGGTGCCCGCCTACACCTTCCCGGCGCACCGCGAGGACCTGTCGGTGCTGCGGGTCGTGTGCCGCAACGGCTTCTCGCACGATCTCGCCGACCTGTTCCTGGCCGACCTGACCCGGCTGCTGCCGGAGCTGCGCCGGCAGCCGTGTCCGCTGACCCGGGACAAGGCGGCGGCCACCGGCTTCCACCACTGAAAACCGCCGCGGGCGCCGCGGGCGGCGTTCAGCGGTCGTCCCCCGGGTGCCGCTCCCCCGTCGCGTAGGGGTTCTCCTGGCCCTCGGCGAGGACCCCGACGAACGGCTCGCCCTCCCCCGCGAAGGTGTACGCGCCCCCCTCCAGGCGGTCGATCAGGCCCTGGGTCCACGCCTCGTCCGAGTCGGCCGTGTGCAGCCACATGCGCATGATCTCGCCGATGTGACCGAGCTGTTCCGGGCCGCCCTCGGGGACGTAGTGCCCGGTGACGGAGTCCCGCCACCGCCCGATCCGGCGGATCCGCTCCCGCAGCAGCTCCAGGGCCTCCGCGCGGGGCAGCTCGACCAGGAAGCCGACGGCCGCCGACTGGACGTCGGTCTTCTGGTCGTAGGAGACCAGGGACTCGCGCAGCAGCCGGAGGAACTCCTCCTCGCCGCGGGGGGTGATCTCGTACTCGGTGCGCGGCGGGCCGCCGGCCGTGGACGGCGCCGTCTCGTGCGCGTGCAGCAGTCCCTGCCGGGCCATCTGCTTCAGGGCGTGGTAGACCGAGCCGGGCTTGGCGTTGGACCACTCGTGCGCGCCCCAGTACTCCAGGTCGTTGCGCACCTGGTAGCCGTGGGCCCGGCCGTGCTGACGGACCGCGCCCAGCACGAGGAGACGGATCGCTGACATGGGGTCCAGGTTAGGACCCGGGACGAGGCCGGGACGCGCCCGGCCATGCCCCGCCGCCTCTCCTCCGGCTCCTCACCGGGGCGCTTCCCCGGCCGGACGGACGTGAGGGGCCCTTGCGGCCGGGTACCGGGCGCAAGGGCCCCTCACGGGACACCAGGCGGATCTAGAACGGGAACCCGCTGCGGCCGTGCTGGATCGAGATCCACTTGACCGTGGTGAACGCCTCCAGCGTGGTCTCGCCGTTGAGGCGGCCGACACCGGAGTGCTTCTCCCCGCCGAAGGGCACGATCGGCTCGTCGTGGACGGTGCCGTCGTTCACGTGGAACATGCCGGTGTCGATCCGCTTGGCGAAGGCCACACCGCGCTCGATGTTCCCGGTGTGGACGGCGCCGCTGAGGCCGTAGGGGGTGCCGTTGACGATCCGCACCGCGTCCTCCTCGCCGTCGAACGGGATGAGGAAGACGACCGGGCCGAACACCTCCTGCTGGAGCAGCGGGGAGCCGGCCGGGATGCCGGTCAGCACGCTCGGCTCGACCAGGTTGTTGGTCGTGGTGCCGTGCACCAGGGCGGTGGCGCCCTCGGCGAGCGCCTGCTCGACGGTGCCGGAGATCGCGTTGGCCTGCGCGGAGTTGATCACCGGGCCGATCACGGTCTGCGGGTCGCGCGGGTCGCCGACCTTGAGGCCGCGGACCTTGGCGACGAACTTCTCGGTGAACTCCTCGTGCACGGAGCGGTCCACCAGGACCCGGTTGGCGGCCATGCAGACCTGCCCCTGGTGCACGAACCGGCTGAAGACGGCCGCGTCCACCGCGTAGTCGACGTCGGCGTCGTCCAGCACCACCAGGGCGCTGTTGCCGCCCAGTTCGAGGACCGAGCGCTTGAAGTGCTTGGCGCACACGGTGGCGACGTGCCGGCCGACCTTGTCCGAGCCGGTGAAGGAGATCACCTTCGGGACGGGGTGCTCGATGAACGCGTCGCCGATCTCGGCGATGTCGGTGACCAGGACGTTCAGCAGGCCGCCGGGCAGACCGGCGTCCTCGAAGATCTTCGCGATCAGGGTGCCGCCGGCGATCGGGGTGTTCTGGTGCGGCTTGAGCACCACGGCGTTGCCGAGCGCGAGGGCCGGGGCGACCGACTTCAGCGACAGCAGGAAGGGGAAGTTGAACGGGCTGATTACGCCCACGACACCGACCGGGACGCGGTAGACGCGGTTCTCCTTGCCGTCGCCCGGGGAGGGCAGGATCCTGCCCTCGGGACGCAGCGCGAGGTGGATCGACTCGCGCAGGAACTCCTTGGCGAGGTGCAGTTCGAAGCCGGCCTTCACCCGCGTGCCGCCCAGCTCCGCGGTGATCAGGTCCGCTATCTCCTGCTCGCGGTCCTCCACCAGCCGCAGCGCCCGCTCGAAGACGGCCCGCCGGGTGTAGGGGTTGGTCTCGGCCCACTCCTTCTGGGCGCGGGCGGCCGCCTGGTAGGCCAGGTCCACCTCGTCGACGGTGGCCACCGTGATCGAGGCCAGCTTCTCGTCGTTGTAGGGGTTGAAGTCGATGACGTCCCAGGAGCCCGAGCCCGGGCGCCATTCGCCGTCGATGTACTGCCGGGCCAGGTCACTGAAGTAGGACGACATGTGATCCCTCGATCGCTAGCGGACACCAGATCTACGCCACGTCTGATTGGACGTCATCGTACTTGTGACCGTGCGGAGTTGAGGGCCGCAATCGCTCAGGAGAGTTGCCGCAGGCCGCGGAGCAGGTCCCGGCTCTCGTCCGGGCCGGGGCTGTCCTGCTGGAGTTCCTTCAGGGCCTGCTCGTACTGGGCGACGTCCTCGCGCTTGTCCAGGTAGAGGGCGCTGGTCAGCTGTTCCAGGTAGACCACGTCCGACAGGTCGGACTCGGGGAAGCTGAGGATGGTGAAGGCGCCGCTCTCACCGGAGTGCCCGCCGAAGCTGAACGGCATGACCTGGAGCCGCACGTTGGGCCGCTCGGAGATGTCGATCAGGTGCTGGAGCTGGCCGCGCATCACGTCCCGGTCGCCGTAGGGGCGGCGCAGGGCGGCCTCGTCCAGGACGATGTGCAGCTCCGGGGCGTTGTCGGAGAGCAGGTGCCGCTGCCGCTCCAGGCGCAGGGCGACCCGGCGCTCGATGTCGGCGACGCTCGCGCCCTTCATGCCGCGCCGGACCACCTCGCGGGCGTAGTCCTCGGTCTGCAGCAGGCCGTGCACGAACTGCACCTCGTAGACCCGGATCAGCGAGGCGGCACCCTCCAGGCCCACATAGGTGGGGAACCAGCTCGGCAGGACGTCCGTGTAACTGTGCCACCAGCCCGCCACGTTCGCCTCCCGGGCGAGGGAGAGCAGCGACTCGCGCTCCGACTCGTCGGTGATGCCGTAGAGCGTCAGCAGGTCTTCCACGTCTCTGGTCTTGAAGCTCACCCGGCCCAGCTCCATCCGGCTGATCTTCGACTCGGAGGCGCGGATCGAGTAACCCGCCGCCTCGCGCGTGATCCCCCGCGCCTCCCGCAGTCGCCTGAGTTGCGAGCCGAGCAGCATCCGCCGCACCACCGATCCGGGCTCTCCCGCGCTCACTTTCGCCAGCCTCCCCAACCGTCTCCCAGGGGCCGAAGTCTGCCACTAAAACACTCCGAGCAGTACTCGCCCGGTTACGGAAACGGAAAGAGCTCGGCCGTTTCCGCCTGGCCCGGACCGGGAAAGAGGTCCGGACCTCTGGCGGGTGACGAGGTGAACTCGGCGGAAAAAATGGCCAAGAAGTGGTACGGGCAGTGCTATTTCGGTCACGTGCACGTGCATCTGCCCTTGCATCTGCTCTGCGCTTCCGAAACCATGGTGCCGCGCCACCGCTGCATCGCAACGACCGCGAATTCCCGGGAGTGCCTCGCATGGGGACGAATGGATCGACCATGCTCAAGCCGTTACGGCAGGGCCTTCCGCCGCTGGATCCCGCGGCCGTGTCCGATGCCGCCTCCTGCGCCCTCCCCGCCCGCTACGAGGCGGTGCGCGAGGCCCGGCGCTTCACCCGGGACACCCTGGCCCAGTGGGACGTCGGCGACCGCTTCGACGACGTGTGCCTCGTCGTCTCCGAACTCGTCACCAACGCCCTGCGCCACGCGGCGCCGGCGGACCCGTGTCCCGTCGGCGGGCTCCCGTCCGTTCGGCTGCACCTGATGCGCTGGCGCGAGCGACTGGTGTGCGCGGTGCGCGACGCGAGCGACGAGACGCCCGTGCCGCAGGACTCGGACGACTTCTCGGCCGAGTCGGGCCGCGGCCTCTTCCTCGTCGACTCCTTCGCCGACAGCTGGGGCTGGCACCCGCTCGCGGGCACGCTGGAGGGCAAGGTGGTCTGGGCGCTGTTCCGGCTGCACCCGGCGGGCTGATCCGGTCCGGCGCGGGCGCGCGGGATCTGCGCGCGTACACCCCTCGCCCGGGCGGTGACGTCCCCGGCCGGTGTTCGCCCGTCGGCCGTGCGCGGGACCCGGCGCACGCTTGCGCGCACGCGCGGCCCGGGCCGTCGGGCGGTCAGCTCGCGATCAGGTGGTCGAACTCGCCGTCCTTGACCCCGAGGAGCATGGCCTCGATCTCGGCGCGGGTGTAGACGAGCGCCGGCCCGTCCGGGAAGCGCGAGTTGCGCACGGCGACATCGCCGCCCGGCAGCCGCGCGAACTCCACGCAGGAACCCTGCGAATTGCTGTGCCTGCTCTTCTGCCAGGCCACTCCGTCCAGCTGCGTGGCAGCCATGCCGTTGTACACGTCGTACCCCCCGTACACGCCGTCAACGTCGCGGTCCACAGGTCGCTCCCCGGTGGTGCACTGGCTGTGTGGCCATAGGTGCTGTGGTCAACTGACCCGGATCATAACTCTGTTCACGTGCGCATGCATGAGCAGATGCACGTGCACGAGCGGTGTTCCCGCGGTTACAGCTTTGACGTGTGCTTTACCAGAGCCGCTCCCGCGCCTGCCCCGGAGCAGGCACGACATGCCCGGCCCCGCACTAGGGAGAGACGCGTGCGGCGGCCTTCTTGTTCCATCCTCCGGGCAAGTGACGGCCCGCCGGACCGGCCGGAACGGCGTCCGCCCACCGGAGGGACGGCCTCCGCCCGGTGGCGTAGACCGGCCGCCCCGCCGCTACGGCGGCGGGTCGCGGGGGCCGGGACACGTGACGGAGATCATCCGGTGCCGGTCGGCGTAGCCCGCCGGAGCGAGCCGTTCCGCGGTACTCCCCGGTACGGCGAGAGGCAGGCCCGCCCTGGGGGCGGAGCCTGCCTCGGCGCGGGCGGAGCCTGCTTGGGCGGGAGCGGTCGGCGGCCCTTCGCGGAGCGGCCGGCGGCTCTGGCGGGGCGGTCAGCGGCCGGGGTAGGGCAGCAGTGCCATCTCCCGGGCGTTCTTCACGGCCCGTGCGAGCAGCCGCTGCCGGCGGACGGTGAGCCGGGTGACCCGGCGGCTGCGGATCTTGCCCCGGTCGGAGAGGAACCTCCGCAGCAGTTCGGTGTCCTTGTAGTCGATGTAGTCGATGAAGGTGATCCCGGACACGTCCAGGGGGTCGGGGCGGTTCCGGGCGGACGGGCGGTCGCCCTTGCGGGGCATCAGACCTCCAGCAGGGTGTCGAAGGCGGGCGGGAGCCGGCGCCAGGAGTCCCGTCCGGCGGCGTACTCGGCGTCGGTGAGCAGGCAGGAATCCAGCAGCCGGACCAGACCCTCGCGGTCGAGGCCGGGCGAGGTGAACACGAGGTGGTTGCGGCGGTCACCGTGCTCGGGGTGCCAGTCCAGCGCGGCGGCGGCGCGGCGCACCGGTGGGACCAGCTCCCAGGCCGCGTCCGGCAGCGCGGCGAGCCAGGGCCCGGCGCTCTCCACGCACAGTGCCCCGCCGGCCGCGTCCCAGTGCAGCAGCGTGTCCGGCTTGTCGGCGAGCCAGAACCGGCCCCGGCTGCGGGCGGCGGCACAGGTCAGGTCCTCCAGCGCCGTGTACAGCCGCTCCGGGTGGAAGGGGCGGCGGTGGCGCCAGACCAGGGTGGTGACGCCGTGGTCGTCGGCCTCCTGGGGCAGCAGGGCACAGGCCGGGTGCTGGGCTGCGGCGGCGGCCTCCACGTCGAATCCGGCGAGGGCGGCCCGGGCGAGCGGCCCGGGAGCACCGGCGCCGGCCGGGTCCCCGCGGTCGCCCTCTGCCACGCCGACCGGGATCCGGCGGGCCGTCGGGTGGAGCTGGGCCAGCAGTTCGCGGTCCTCGTCGTCGGCCTCCGGGGAGTCGGCGACGGCGAGCACCGGGGCGTACTCCAGCTGCCGGGCGAAGGTGTCGGCGACCGTGCGCCGGTCGGTGGCCGCCGCGGCGAGCCCGGCCTCGGCGAGGTCGTCGCCGTTGCCGAGGTACGGCAGCACCAGGGCCGGGTCCACGGCGGTGATCACCGAGGTGACGGTCAGCCCGCCGGACGCGATCACCTCGGCCATCGCCTTGGGCTCGACCGAGTCCCACAGCTCGACGATCGCCAGCCGGGTGGTGCCGGCGCCGGCGAGCCGGCGCAGCTCGGGCACCAGGTCCTCGCGCAGCGCGCAGCAGGCACAGTCGTCGACCAGGGGCGCCGTGCCGCTCGACACGACGCCGTCGGGGCCGCGGACCGTGCGCGCGACGATGCCGGCACGGGCCGTGGACAGGTCGTGGTGGAGTACGACGCTCCCGGGCACGTCGGCGAGCAGCCGGTCGACGGCCGCCGAGCGGGCGGCGGCGTGCAGCCCGCCGACGACGGCCACCGCCAGGCTCACGCCCCGCCCCGCTTCCCGAACCGGCGCTCGAAGCGCTCCACGCGTCCGGCGGTGTCCAGCACCCGCGCGGTACCCGTGTAGAAGGGGTGGCTGACATTGGAGATCTCCACGTCCACGACGGGATGGGTGTGCCCGTCCTCCCACTCGACCGTCTTGCCGCTCGTCATGGTCGACCGGGTGAGGAAGGCGTGTCCGGCGGCGCGGTCGCGGAAGACGACCGGTCCGTAAGGGGGGTGGATTCCCTTGCGCATGGCGGAGGTTCAGCGCTCCTCTCGGTAGTCGACGTGCCGGCCGGCGACGGGGTCGTACTTGCGCAGCGTCAGCCGGTCGGGGTCGTTGCGGCGGTTCTTGCGGGTCACGTAGGTGTGGCCGGTTCCGGCGGCGGACTTCAGCCGGACGACCGGGCGCAGCTCGTTGCGTGGCATGCTGCTACCTTACTGAAAATGAATTCCATTTGCTGACTCGTTCGAGGAGAGCTGCGTCACCATGTCCGCGCACTGCATGCTCACCGGGGCCCGGCCGGGCTTCGGCAACCGCGTGTCCCACTCCCACCGGCGCACCGCCCGCCGCTTCGACCCCAACATCCAGACCAAGCGCTACTGGCTGCCCGGCGAGGGGCGGTACGTCCGGCTGCGGCTGAGCGCCAAGGGCGTCAAGACGGTGGACGCCATCGGCGTCGAGGCGGCCGTCGCCCGGATCCGCGCCCGGGGGGTGCGGGTCTGATGGCGAAGAAGAGCAAGATCGCGAAGAACGAGCGGCGCAAGGAGGTCGTCGCCCGGTACGCCGAGCGCCGCGCGGAGCTGAAGGAGACCGTCCGCCGTCCCGCCACCCCGGAGGCCGAACGGCTCGCCGCCCGGCGGGAGCTGCGCGCACAGCCGAGGGACGCCAGTGCCACGCGCGTCCGCAACCGCGACGGGATCGACGGCCGCCCGCGCGGTCACCTGCGCGCCTTCGGGCTGTCCCGAGTGAACCTGCGCGCGCTCGCGCACCGGGGTCTTCTGCCCGGGGTCCGCAAGTCCTCCTGGTGACGGCACGGCTCCGCCGGTCGCGAAGACGCCGCTTCGCACCCCGGTGACCAGCACGTCCGCGAGGCCGCGAGCCGGCCGCCGCCGGGGATGCGGAGGGGCGCGCGCACGGGGCCCGGGGGCAGGCGCCATGATGCAAGGGCACCGTCACGACCAGGACAGGGACCCGCTCATGCGCGCCATTCCGCTCACCGTCACCGCTCTCGCCGCCGCCTTGCTGCTGACCGCCTGCGACGACGGTGGCGGCAAGAGCGGTGACAGCGCCGGCTCGGCCTGCGAGATCGGCGGGGTCTCCGTGCAGATCGGCTCGGCGAGCGTGGCCCCGGCCGCCGGGGACACCGGCGAGATCCCGGTCAGCCTCACCAACCAGAGCACGCCCTGCACCCTGGACCACTTCCCCGAGGTGGTCCTGGGCGGCGGCGGCAGCGATGCCACCGTGCCCACGCTCAAGGGCGCGAAGGCGCAGAAGCTGAAGCTCGCCAAGGGCGACTCCGCCACCTTCTCCCTCAGCTACGTCCGCGGCGAGGACGGCGCGAAGAACGCCCTCGCGGCGCAGACCGTGAAGATCACCCTGCCCGGTACGGACACCGGGCGGAGCTTCCCGTGGAAGTACGGCCCGGTCGCCGGCAAGGCCGACGGGAGCGGACCGGACGCGTCGGTGAGCGCCTTCCAGCAGGTCGGCGACTGAGGCTCCGGGCGAGGCCGCGGGGCGGGCCGGCGACCGGGGCTACGGGCGGGCCGGCGACGAGGCCGGGCCGGCGGGGTTCCGGCGCGGTACCGGGGTCCGGCGCGGCACCGGCGAGATCCGGTGCGACACCGACGCCCGGTGCCGCACCGCCGGGGTCCGGCGCGGCACCGGGGTCCGCACGACACCGGGGCCGGCCGCGGCACCGGGGCTCACTCCAGCCGGGGGCGGGCCCTGACCTGGGCCCGGTCCGCCGCCCGGGCGCCCTCGGTCCAGCCCGCCGCGTCGCCGACACCCCGCAGCCGGGTCGTCGTGGTCTCCGGGAACATGTGCTCCAGCCGGCCGGTGACGGCTATCGCGCGCGTGGCCAGCACCGGCAGCAGGTCCCGGGTCACCTGGGTCTCGGCGGCCGCCGCGAGCCGGTCGCCCACGCGGTGCGCGTAGGCCGCGAGGAACGACTGCCGGAAGGTCTTGGTCCGCTTGCGTCCGCCGGCCCGCTGGGCCGCTTCCGCCTTGGTCATCGCGTGCGTGGCCTGCACCAGCAGCGAGGTGTAGAGGAGTTCGACGGCCTCCAGGTCCGCCTCGAAGCCGACGACCGTGGAGAAGCCGAGCGGTTCGTTCCACACCGCGCGGCAGTGGTTGGCCGTGGCCACCGCGTCCAGCAGGACCGCCTTGGCCTGTTCGTACGGCGGCTCGACCCCGATCCGGCAGGCTCCCGGCGCGTCCGGCGCGGGCGCCTCGGCGGCGAGCAGCGCCTCGTCGACGCTGTGCCGGGCCATCAGCTCCTGCGCCTTGGCGCTGAGTGCCTCCGCCTCCTCGGGATAGCCGGTCGCCTCGGCCTTGGCGAGCAGCGCGCGGATGCGGGTGAGCATGCGGGAGGCGGCCGGGCCGGGGGTGCGGCGGGGCTCGTCCTCCAGGGGCTCCAGGGCGGGCAGGCGCAGCAGCAGGCGGTACAGCTCCAGGACGGCCGTGGCGTGCGAGAAGCGGTCGGCGGTGCCGTCCGGACCGGCGGGCAGCGCGGCCAGCTGGCCGGTCCAGCGGCGCCCGCGCGGACGGTCCCGCCCGGCCTGCGCCCGGATCAGCCCGGCGGCGAGGCGGACGTGCGGGTCCGCCAGCTCGCGCCGCACCAGCCGCACGACGTCGGCGGGCTGCCAGCCGCGCCTCCAGGCCGCCGCCACGAATTCCTCGCCGCGCCGAGCGAGTTCGGCGTCGCTCCCCGGGTCGGCGGCGAGCAGGGAGGCGCCCGTGTCGAGCCCGGTGTCGGTGTCGTCGTAGAGGGCGGCCCGGAAGGCCCGCTCGACGGTGCTGGCGGTACTGGTCACAGGCTCGATCGTGCCACGCGCCACCGACAGCGGGGGACGGCCGTCCACAGCCTGTGGACAACTCCGCCGACGGCACGGCCCCGGCCGGGCGGTCCGGGCCGCTCCGGCAGGACGGCGTTCGCCGGAGCCACCGTACGGCCACGGCGACCCCCGGGCAGACCTGTTCCCGACGCGAAGACGTGACTGACAACCAACGGTTGACGCTCTCGGAGAGGCAACCTACGGTTGACGCTATGGCGACCAACCCAAAACCCACGGCCCCCGTGCGCCTCGACGACCTCATCGAGGCCATCAAGAAGGTCCATCACGAGCCCCTCGACCAGCTCCAGGACGCGGTGATCGCCGCCGATCACCTCGGTGACGTGGCCGACCACCTGATCGGGCACTTCGTCGACCAGGCCCGCCGCTCGGGAGCGTCCTGGACCGACATCGGCCGCAGCATGGGCGTGACCCGGCAGGCGGCGCAGAAGCGGTTCGTGCCCAAGGAGTCCGCCGACCTCGACCCCGGCCAGGGATTCAGCCGTTACACCCCCCGCGCGCGGAACGTGGTCATGGCCGCGCACAACGAGGCGGTGGCCGCCCGCAACACCGAGGGCCGCCCGGAGCACCTGCTCCTCGGCCTGCTGTCCGAGCCCGGGGCCCTGGCCGCGCAGGCGATCACCGCGCAGGGCGTGCTCCTGGACTCCGTACGCCAGGCCGCGACCGCCGCGCTGCCGCCGGCCGCGGACGACGCCCCCGACCTCGTCCCCTACGGGCCCGCCGCCAAGAAGGTCCTGGAACTCACCTTCCGCGAGGCCCTCCGGCTCGGTCACAACTACATCGGCACCGAGCACATCCTGCTGGCCCTGCTGGAGCACGAGAACGGGCACGGCGTCCTCAGCGGCCTCGGCATCACCAAGCCCGCCGTCGAGGCGGAGGTGGGCAGGATGCTGGCCCTGCTGCTGGAGAACACCTCCGAACCGGGCGGCTCGCAGGGGTAGATCCGCAGGTCACGGCCGATTGTCAGACCCGCCTGCCACACTCGCGGACATGACGGACCGGTGGGCTCTCGCCCCGGCCGAGGACGGAGGCGTGGACGTCGCCCCCCTCGGCCCGGACGGGCTGCCCGCCGGACCGGTGCGGCGGGAGAGCGATCTCGCCGGGGCGGTGCGGAGCCGCCCGGAGGTGACGCGCTGGGTGTGGCGGTCGACCGCCGAGGTCTACCCGCGCCTGCTCGCCACGGGGGTGCGAGTGGAGCGGTGCTACGACATCGAGGACGCCGAGACACTCCTGCTGGGCCACGAGGGCCGGTACGGCGAGCCACGCTCGGCCGCCGCCGCCCTGGCCCGCCTCCGCGGCGGCCCCGTCCCGCCCGACCCGCCGCAGCGCGCGGCCGAGCCCGGCGCCCAGTCCCCCTTGTTCGAGCCCGCCGGCCTGCGCCTGCCCCTGCCGGACCTGCTCGCGGTCTACGCCGACCAGCAGCGCCGCCACCAGCGGGCCGCCCACCCCGACCGGATGCGGCTGCTGACCGCGGCCGAGTCGGCGGGCATGCTGGTGGCCGCCGAGATGAACCGCTCCGGCCTGCCGTGGAGCGCCGGGGTCCACCGCGAACTGCTGCACGAACTGCTCGGCGAGCGGTACGCGGGCGGCGGTGAGCCCCGTCGCCTCGCCGAGCTGGCCGACGAGGTGTCCGCCGCCTTCGGCCGCCGGGTGCGGCCGGACCTGCCCGCCGATGTGGTCAGGGCCTTCGCGCAGGCCGGGATCAAGGTGAAGTCCACCCGCCGCTGGGAGCTCAGGACCGTCGACCACCCGGCCGTCGCGCCCCTGCTGGAGTACAAGAAGCTGTACCGCATCTGGGTGGCGCACGGCTGGTCCTGGCTCCAGGACTGGGTGCGCGACGGCCGCTTCCGCCCCGAGTTCCTGGCCGGCGGCACGGTCACCGGGCGCTGGGTGACCAACGGCGGGGGCGGGCTGCAGATCCCCAAGGTGATCCGCCGGGCCGTGGTCGCCGACCCCGGCTGGCGGCTGGTGGTGGCCGACGCCGACCAGATGGAACCGCGCGTACTGGCCGCGATCTCCCGCGACCCCGGCCTGATGGAGGTGGCCGGCCGCGACAGCGACCTCTACCAGTCCGTCTCCGACCGCGCCTTCTCCGGCGACCGCGAGCAGGCCAAACTCGCCGTGCTCGGCGCGGTGTACGGCCAGACCTCCGGCGACGGCCTGAAGAACCTCGCCGCGCTGCGCCGCCGCTTCCCGAAGGCCGTCGCCTACGTCGACGAGGCCGCCCGCGCGGGCGAGGAGGGCCGGCTCGTACGCACCTGGCTGGGCCGCACCTGTCCGCCGGCCGCCGGTTCCGGCGAGGACACGGCCCAGGAGGCGGGCATCCCGGTCGGCGAGGAGGAACCGGAGGCCCAGTCCGGCTGGGTCCCCGGGTACGCCTCGACGAACGCCCGCGCGCGGGGCCGCTTCGCCCGCAACTTCGTCGTCCAGGGCAGCGCCGCCGACTGGGCCCTGCTCCTGCTCGCCGCGCTGCGCCGCGCCCTCGCGGACATGGCGGCCGAGCTGGTCTTCTTCCAGCACGACGAGGTGATCGTGCACTGCCCCGCGCAGGAGGCCGACGCGGTCGTGCGCGCCATCCGCGACTCCGCCGCCCTGGCCGGCCGGCTGACGTTCGGCGACACCCCGGTGCGGTTTCCGTTCACCACGGCGGTGGTCGAGTGCTACGCCGACGCCAAGTGAGCGGGTCCCCCCCCCGTCCCTCGGGCACCTCCCGGCCGCCGCTCGACGGCCCACTTCACCCGGCTTCGCCGGGAGCCTCGCCGCCCAGCAGCTCCCGCAGTTCCGCCAGGACCGCCTGTTCGTCCGTGCCCTCCAGCGCCTCCCGCGCCGCGCGCCAGGCGTCGTACGCCTCCGTCCGCCGCCCCCGCTCCCGCAGCAGGAGCCCGTGCTGGTGCAGGGCCAGCCCGCCCGTGTAGCGGTCGGCGCGGGCGTCGGCCCGGCGCAGCAGCTCGGCGCACTCGTCGGCCGCCCGTCCGGTCTGCCCGAGCTGCCGCAGCGCGCGGACCAGGCCGAGCCGGGTCTGGGCCTCGCCGTGCCAGTCGCCGTGGTCGCCGAGGATGCGCAGGCTCTCCTCGAAGTGCCGGGCGGCGGCCTCCGGTTCGCCGAGGGTGAGATGGGCGTAGCCGATGTTGCAGTGCGCCGAGTGCCGCACGATGACGGCGCCGATCCGGTCCCCGATCGCCAGCGAGCGCCGGTGCTGCTCGATGGCGGCGCGCGGGTCGGTGTGCTCGTAGAGGTTGCCGAGGTGGCTGCGGGTGACGGCCTCGCCGTAGGGATCGTTCAGCAGCCGCGAGTAGACGAGGCTCCGGCGCAGCGCCTCCCCCGACTCCGCGAACCGCCCGAGCCCCTCCAGCAGCAGCCCCCGGTTGTTCAGGCAGCGCCGGATCCGGGAGACCATGCCGAGCCGCCCCCAGATCTCCAGGGCCTGGTCGGTGAGGGTGAGGGAATCGTTCTGCCGGCCCGTCAGGAAGTGCAGGGCGGCGAGGTCGCACAGCGCGTACGCCTCGGCGGCCGGATCCTCGAGCCACCGCGCCGCCCGGAGCCCGGCCCGCCCGAGCACCTCCATCTCGGCGACCCGGCCGCTGCGCTGCACATAGGGCAGCAGCAGCCGCGTGAGCACCGAGAGGTGCGCGGCGGTGCGCGGATCACCGGTGTCCGCGTTCCGCGCCACCAGCGCGACGACGTTCTCCAGTTCCACCTCGCCCCAGGCGAACGCCTCCTCGGCCGACTCGAAGGGCGCGAGGGCGGCCACGTCCGCCGCGTGCCCGGCGGGCTGGGCGGCGGTCGGCCGCCGCCGGTCGTCCTGGTCGACGCCGGGCCCCGTGATCGCCGTCAGCACCCGCTCGGCCACGGCCGCGAACCAGCGCAGGGCGACGAGATCGGCGGTGTCCGGGGGCGAGTGCGCGTCCGGGGCGGTGGCCCGCGCGTCGGCGTCGGCCAGCTCGCGGGCGAAGTCGCGGACGAGGTCGTGGGGCGCGTACCGGCCGTACGCCGTCTCCTCCAGCAGGGCGACGTCGACCAGGCGGTCCAGGGCGGCCTCGGCGCGCCGCTCGTCGGTGCCGGTGAGGCGGGCGACCAGCGGGGCGCCGTAGGTGGGCAGGTCGAGCGCGCCGATCCGGCGCAGGGCGAGGGCCGCGTCCCGGTCGGCCTCGCGGTCGGCGGCGGCCAGCGCGTCGTGGGCGACGGCCAGGGAGCGGCGGACGCTCAGATCGTCGTACTCCAGGTGGTGCAGTCGGCTGCCGGTGTCGGCGAGCTGCCCGGCCAGGACGTCCGGGGTGAGGGGGCGGCGGGCGGCGAGCCGGGCGGCGACCACGCGCAGCGCCAGCGGGAGCCGGCCGGTCAGCTCGACCAGCGGATGGCCGGCGTCCAGCCCCGCGCGTCCGCTCACCGCGCGCAGCAGGGCCGCGCTGTCCTCACCGGTCAGCGGGGAGAGCGGGAAGCGCCGGGCGCCGTCGAGGGCGGTGAGCGGCGAGCGGCTGGTGACGATCACCGCGCAGCCGGGTCCGGCGGGGAGCAGCGGCCGCACCTGGGCCGCGTTCGCCGCGTCGTCCAGTACCAGCAGGAGGCGGGCGGGGGCGAGCAGCGAGCGGAGCAACGCGGCGGCGGCGTCCGGGTGTTCGGGGATGTTCCGGGGGCCGACGCCGAGGTCGCGCAGCAGCGCGGTGAGCGCCTGGCCGGCGGTGAGCGGGGTCATGCCGGGGGTGGCGCCGTGTAGATGGACGTAGAGCTGGCCGTCGGTGAAGCGTTCCCGCAGCTCGTGGGCCACGTGCAGGGCCAGGGCGCTCTTGCCGACCCCGGCCATGCCGCTGATCACCGCGACGCCGGGGCCCGGGGCGGACGGCGCGGTCAGCGCGTGGCGCAGCTCGCGCCGTACGTCCGCCCGCCCGGTGAAGTGGGCCGGCGGGGCGGGCAGCTGGGCCGGACGCGGGGTCTGCGGGACGGGCGGCGCGGCGTCGTCGCGCGGGGAGCCGGCGGCCGCGGGTTCGGCGGCGGGGCTGCCGGCCGGGCGGGCGGGCGTGGACGCGGGGAGGGTGGTGCCGGGCGACGCGACCGAGGCGGGGCCGGGGACCGGGTGATCGTCGGCACCGCCACCCGTGGAGGGAGCGCTGTCGTCACCGGTACCCGGCTCCCCGCTCGTCCGGCCCTCCGGCCGGTCGTCGCCACGCGCCTCGCCGTCGCGGCCGCGGAGCACCTCGACATGCGCCTCGCGGACCGCCGGGCCGGGTTCGATGCCGAGTTCCTCCACCAGGCGGGCGCGCAGATCGCGGTGGACGGCGAGGGCCTCGGCCTGGCGCCCGGTGCGGTGCAGGGCGAGCATCAGCTGACGGTGGTATGCCTCGCGCAGCGGATGCTCGGCGACCAGCGCGGACAGCTCGGGCACCAGGGCGGCCAGGCGGGCGCCGCCGAGGGCGAGTTCGGCGTCGTAGCGCCACTCCAGCAGGAGCAGCCGGGCCTGCTCCAGACGCTGTGCGAAGGCGTAGCCGCCGATGTCGGCGGGGAGCCCGCCGAGCGGGGCGCCGCGCCACAGCGCGAGCGCGCCGGAGCAGGCCCGCAGGACGCCCGGCCAGTCCCGCCGGGCGTGCGCGGCGCGCGCCTCGGCGACCCGGGCGTCGAAGACGTGCACGTCCAGCTCGCCGTGGTCGACCCGCAGCACGTAGCCCGGTGGTACGGCCCGGAGCCGCTCGGGATCGTCCAGGAGCCGGCGCAGCCGGGTGACGTGGTTGTGCAGGGATGCCCGCGCGGAGACGGGCGGCGCGCCGCCCCACAGCGCGTCCTTCAGCACCTCGACCGACACGACCCGGCCGGGCTCCAGCAGCAGCGCCGCGAGCAGGGCACGCACCTTGGGGCTGCCGATGGACCGGACGTGCCCGTCGCCCGGGGCTCCGGCAGCGATGTCGTACGGCGCTCCGTACGACGGTCGGTCGTAGAGGACCGGCGGTCCCAGCAGTCCGAAGCGCAGCTCGCACCGCCGCATCACGCCGCTCCACAGCCTTCCCGCACGGTCGGGGCCGACCGCGCTCCGCGGCGGGTGTGTGCCCGCCGTCGCCTGGCGGAAACCCGCCCTGTCCACAACGGCTTCCCGCCACTCGTCGCCCACTGAACGGCCGCCGGAATCCACCCTTCCGAGGGTCTTTTCCCGCTATCGAAAGGCCACTTCCGGCCAGCCGCCCGGCGGCCCGCTGACGAACCGTTGGCCACATGTTAGCGATCCGTTGGCGAATCCTGATGTGATCATTCCATCGGATCTGGCTCGACGGCGCGCGCGTATGTCGCGTAACTCGGGGGAGTGTCGCCGCAGGCCGGATCCGGGGACGACAAGGGCCCCGGCCGGCGGAGGTGAACGACCGGGGCCCCGTCCCGCCTTTCCCTGACACCGCGCTCACGCGCCCCTGCCGGCCGGACCCTCCCGCCGCGCCCCCCACCAGACCCACAGGCCCCATCCGGCGCCACCGGGACGCCGCGCCCCCTGAACGACAAAACCCCAGGTCAGACGACGTCTGCCCTGGGGTTTCCAGTGGAGCCGCTTTCGGGATTCGAACCCGAGACCTACGCATTACGAGTGCGTTGCTCTGGCCATCTGAGCTAAAGCGGCGTGCTGCTCGCACCATGGTGCGATCGGCAACGTCGGTAAGTCTACACAGTTTCCCGGGGTGCTTCGTACCCACCCCGGAGCGGGGGCTTCCGGGGTGGGTGGCAGGGGCTATGAGCAGCGCTTTCCGGCGGGTGGCGGGGTGCCTCGGAGGAGGTAGGTGTCGATCGCCGTGTCGATGCAGCCGCTGCCCCGCCCGTACGCCGTGTGGCCGTCGCCGTCGTACGTCAGCAGCCGGGCCGAGGAGAGCTGTCCGGCCAGGGACCGCGCCCAGCGGTAGGGCGTCGCCGGGTCGCGGACGGTGCCGACCACCACGATCGGCGCCGCTCCCCTCGCCTCGATGCGGTGCGGCTCGCCCGTGGCCCGCACCGGCCAGTACGCGCAGTTCAGGGAGGCCCAGGCGAGGCCCGGACCGAAGACCGGGGACGCCTTCTCGAACGCGGGCAGCGCCTCCTCCACCTCCTCGGGACCCGAGAACGCCGCGGGCAGGTCCAGGCAGTTCACCGCCGCGTTGGCCATCATCAGGTTGCTGTAGCGCCCTTCGGCGTCCCGCTCGTAGTAGCTGTCCGAGAGGGACAGCAGACCCGCGCCGTCGTGGTCCTCCATCGCCGAGGTCAGCGCCTCGCGCAACTGCCCCCAGGACCCCTCGTCGTACATCGCCGCGATCACCCCGGTCGTGGCCAGCGCCTCCCCCAGCCTGCGGCCGTCCGCGTCGCCCGTCGGCAGCGGCCGGGCGTCCAGTTCCCGGAAGAACGCCCGCAGGCGCTCGCCGACCCGCGCGGGCGTCGTGCCCCGGCCGCCGAGCGGGCAGTCGGCGTGCCGCACGCAGTCCTTCGCGAACGCCTGGAACGCCGTCTCGAAGCCCGCCGTCTGGTCCAGGTTCAGCCTGCGGGCGTCCAGGGACGGGTCCATCGCGCCGTCCAGCACCATCCGGCCGACCCGCTCCGGGAACAGCCCCGCGTACGTCGCCCCGAGGAACGTGCCGTACGACGCCCCGACGTAGTTCAGCCTCCGGTCGCCGAGCACCGACCGCAGGATGTCCATGTCCCGTGCCGCCTCCACCGTCGAGACGTGCCGCAGCAGGCGCGCCGAGTGGGCCCCGCAGCTCTCCGCGAACCTCCGGTCCGCCGCGACCAGCGCGTCCCGCTCCCTCTGGTCGTCGGGTGTCGGGTCCGTCTGCGTGTAGGTGTCCATCCGCCGCCCGTCGAGGCACTTCACGGGCTCGCTGCGGGCGACGCCCCGCGGGTCCATCGCCACCATGTCGTAGCGGGCGCGGACCTTGGCCGGGTAGCCGAGGGCCGCGTACTGCTGGAGGTACGCCACCGCCGAGCCGCCCGGGCCCCCCGGGTTGACCAGCAGCGAGCCGAGCCGCCCCGTCGTGCCGGTGGCCTTCTTGCGGGCGACGGCGAGCCGGACGGTGCCCGCCTCGGGGCGGGCGTAGTCCAGCGGGGCCTTGATCGTCGCGCACTCGAACCCGGGGAGACCGCACGCGCGCCAGCGCGGCCGTTGGCTGTAGTACGGCGTCAGCGCCGCCGGGGTCGAACGCGGCAGCGCGGCGAGCGCGGCCTGCACCGTCCCCGCGGCCGACGTGGCCGGGTTCCCGGGGGAACAGGCGGACACCAGCAGCGCGCCGGCCGCGAGGAGGGTGGCCGTGAGCCGGGCCGCCGTCCGCGAGCGGACGCCCCGGATCCGGTGGGCACGGCCGGAACCGCGGGGACCGCGGGGAGGGGGAGAATGCCTGGTTCGCATCAGGCGAGCGTAACGCCGGGCGACCAATCAGGCGCGGCGCGTAGTGAATGTGCCCCCTACGGGGGACACTTCCCCTCACCCCGCCCGCAGGGCCATCGTCATCGCCTCCACCGCCAGCAGCGGGGCCACGTTGCGGTCCAGCGCCTCGCGGCACGCCGAGATCGCCTCGATGCGGCGGAGCGTGGACTCGGGGGTGCTGCCGCGCGCCAGCCGGTCCAGGGCGTCCTCGGCGTCGGCGTTGGCGATCGCCACACGCGTGCCGAGCTGGAGGGCGAGGACGTCGCGGTAGAAGGCGGTGAGGTCGCCGAGGGCCACGTCCAGGCTGTCGCGCTGCGTCCGGGTCCTGCGGCGCTTCTGCATGTCCTCCAGGTCCTTCATCACCCCCGCCGTCCCGCGCGGCATCCGGCCGCCCTGGGCCGCGCCTAGCGCCGCCTTCAGTTCCTCGGTCTCCTTGCCGTCCATCTCCTCGGCAAGCTGCTTGGCGTCCTCCGCCGCCGCGTCGACCAGTTCCTGGGCGGCCTTGAGGCACGCGCCCACCTCACCGAGCCGCAGCGGCAGCCTCAGCACGGCGGCGCGGCGCTCGCGGGCCGCCGGGTCGGT
Source organism: Streptomyces sp. NPDC104831 (assembly GCF_055583025.1). Lineage (NCBI taxonomy): Bacteria > Bacillati > Actinomycetota > Actinomycetes > Kitasatosporales > Streptomycetaceae > Streptomyces > Streptomyces sp. NPDC104831. The sequence goes on along the minus strand of NZ_JBVJOT010000019.1, from coordinate 46,593 downwards.
GGCCAGCCGGCGGGCCCGGTCGACATGGCCCTGGGTGGCGCGGGCGACGGACGCGGCGACCTCGGGCTCGATGCCGTCGCGCCGTACGAGCATGTCGGCGACCGCGTCGACGGACGGTGTGCGCAGGTTCAGGTGGCGGCACCGGGAACGGATGGTGGGCAGGACGTCCTCGATGGAGGGGGCGCACAGCAGCCACACCGTGCGCGGGGCGGGCTCCTCGACGGCCTTGAGGACGGCGTTGGCCGACTTCTCGTTCAACCGCTCGGCGTCCTCGACCAGGATGATCTGCCAGCGGCCGTTCGCCGGGGCGGTGAACGACTTGCGGACCGTGTCCCGCATGTCCTTGACCAGGATTTCGGAGCCGACCGCGGCGACCGTCGTGACGTCCGCGTGGGTGCCGAGCAGCGCCGTGTGGCAGCCGTCGCAGAAGCCGCAGCCGGGGGCGCCGCCCAGGGCCCGGTCGGGGCTCACGCACTGCAGGGCGGCGGCGAAGGCCCTGGCCGCCTGGTTCCGGCCGGCGCCGGGCGGGCCCGTGAACAGCCAGGCGTGGGTCATCTTCGACGCCTCCGGCGGCGGCTGCTCCGCCGTGGCGGCCGTGACGAGGGCGTCGGCGTCCCGCGCGGCCGCGTCGAGCACCGCGCTCACCTTCTCCTGCCCGACGAGGTCGTCCCACACGGTCATGGGTCACGCCGCCCTTCCGTCACACTCCGCGTTCCGGGATCCATTGTGCGGGTGCGCACTGACAACGGGAGACGACCCGGGTCGCGGGCGTGCGGGGAGCCCCCTGCCCCCTGCCCCCCGGGGCGGCGGGGAGGCGATCGGGCCCCGACGTGCCGACCGGCGCCCGGCGGTGACGGCCGGGGACCGGCGGAGGCGGCCCGGACTCGAGCGGCGCGACCGGCCGGTGCGGCGCCCTGGTCGGTCAGCCGAGCCCCGCCGGCCTCCTCAAGCCCCTCGGCCCCTCAGCCCCTCAGCCGCGCCGGCCCTTCCCCCGGCCCCGGCCCCGGCTGCCCGGCTGCCCGTCCTCGCCCCCGTCGCCGTACTCCCGCTCGGCGTAGCCGCTCTCGTCGTACGACCCGAGCAGTTCGTCGGCCAGCGACGGCAGGTCGTCCAGCGGGGTCTCCTCGGCCCAGTCGGAGCGCGGACGGCGGGGGGTGCCGTCGGCGTCGAGCCGGGGCATCTCCCGCGTGCGGGGCTCGGAACCGTCGGGTCCCGCGGCGGGTCGCTCGTCCCGGAAGAAGCCGGGCGGCACCCGGTCCGCCGGGTCGTCGCCCCGCACGGGCGGCAGCACGGCCGTCTCGTCCCCGGCGCCCGGGCCCGGCGCCGGCGACCCGGCCCGGCCGTCGGCGGACACCGGTGGCAGCACGGCCGTCTCGTCCGCCGCGCCGGAAGGCACCTGCGGCAGCACCGCCGTCTCCTCCCCCGGCCCGGAGGGCACCGGCGGCTGCGGCAGCTCGGCGGTCACCTCGGAGTCCGGGAAGGGGTCCCGGGCGTCACCGGCGAAGCGGTCGCGCACCGGTCGCAGCACCGTCGTGTCGTCCGTGGCCGGGCCGTCCGCGGGGCGTTCCGTCCCGCCCGGGGTCCGCGCGTCCGGCGACACCGCCGGCGTCGGAACGGTCTCGTCGACGGCCGAAGCGCCGCCGAAGGTGCGCCCGGCGTCCTCGGTGTTCCGGGCCGTGCCCGGTGCCGTGGGCAGGGACGCGCCGGGCCTGCGGGCCGCCGCGTCGGCCGCCGCCGCGGCCTCGGCGGCCTGCCGGCGGGCCTCCTCGGCGCGGAGCAGCGCCTCCTCGGCCTTGCGCTGCGCCTCCAGACGCCGCGCCTCCTCCTCGGCACGCAGCTTCGCCTGACGGGCCTCTTCCTCCGCCCGCAGCCGGGCCTGACGGGCCTCTTCCTCGGCGCGCAGCCGGGCCTCCTCCTCGGCCTGCTTGCGGCGCCGCTCCTCCTCGGCCTTGCGGCGGGCCTCCTCCTCGGCGCGCGCCTTCTCCTCGGCGAGCAGCCGCTGCCGCTCCTCCTCCGCGCGCCGGCGCGCTTCCTCGGCCCGCTGCCGGGCCTCCTCCGCCTGCCGCTCGGCCTCGCGCCGCTGCGCCTCCTCCAGCTCGCGCCGCTTGCGCTCCTCCTCCTCGGCGCGCAGGCGGGCCAGCTGCTCCTGGCGCTCGCGCTCCAGGCGCTCCTCCTCGGCCTTGCGGGCGGCCTCTTCCTCGGCCTTGCGGCGGGCCTCCTCCTCGGCCTTGCGGCGCGCCTCCTCCTGGGCCTTGATCTCGGCCTCGGACAGCGGCAGCACGATGTCCAGCCGGTGCCGGATCACGGTGGTGACGGCCTCGGGCTCCTGCCCGGCGTCCACCACCAGATAGCGGCCGGGGTCGGACGCGGCCAGCGTGAGGAAACCGGCCCGCACGCGCGCGTGGAACTCGGCCGGCTCGGACTCCAGCCGGTCCGGTGCCTCGGTGAACCGCTCGCGGGCGGTCTCCGGGGAGACGTCCAGCAGCACGGTGAGGTGCGGGACCAGTCCGTCGGTGGCCCAGCGGTTGATGCGGGCGACCTCGGTCGGGGACAGGTCGCGGCCGGCGCCCTGGTAGGCGACGGAGGAGTCGATGTAGCGGTCGGAGATGACCACCGCGCCGCGCTCCAGGGCGGGCCGTACGACCGTGTCGACGTGCTCGGCGCGGTCGGCGGCGTACAGCAGTGCCTCCGCGCGGTGCGACAGGCCCGCCGAGGACACGTCCAGCAGGATGGAGCGCAGCCGCTTGCCCACCGGGGTGGCGCCGGGTTCGCGGGTGACCACGACCTCGTGGCCCTTGGCTCGGATCCACTCGGCGAGCGCCTCGGCCTGGGTGGACTTGCCGGCGCCGTCACCGCCCTCCAGGGCGATGAAGAAGCCGTTGGCCGCCGGTGCCGTGACCGGGTCGTCGCCGCCGAGCAGCGCGTCCTTCAGGTCCTGGCGCAGCGGTACGCCGGAGCGGTCGTCGACCTTCGCGAGCACCAGCGCGGCCACCGGCAGCAGCAGCGCGCCGACCAGCATCAGCGTGAAGGCCGCGCCGCCGTGCGCGAAGACGAACTTGCCGTTCTCCAGCCGGTGCGGGCCGATCAGCGCCGCGAACAGCGGTGCGATCAGGACGCCGAGCGCTATGAAGACGCGGACCACGGCGTGCAGGTGCTCGGTGGTGCGCGCCCGGCGGAAGTCCTCGGTCTCCTGGTCGAGCAGGGTGTGCCCGGTGTTCGCGGCGACGCCCGCGGCGGCACCGGCCAGCGTGACGATCAGCAGGACGGTGGTGACGTCCGGGACCAGTCCGGCGGCCAGCAGCGCGATGCCGGTGACGGCGATCGCCAGGGCCAGCAGACGGCGGCGGGACAGGGAGGGCAGCAGCGCGGGGGCGGTCCGGATGCCGACGGCGACGCCGCCGGTCAGGCCCAGCACCAGCAGCCCGTAGAGGACCGGGCCGCCGCCCAGGTCCTTGGCGTGCAGCACGCACACCGAGACGGCCGCGGCGATCGCCCCGGCGACCCCGGCGCAGGCCGGGACCAGCAGCGGGGTGGCGCCCGTGCGGCCCTTGTCGACGCCGGTGCCGGTGCGCGGCCGGCGCAGGCCCTCCAGCGGGGACCGCGCGCGGGGGGTGTGGGTGCCGGGCACCTCCAGGGAGGTCAGCACGGACAGCGAGGCGGCGAACAGGCCCGCCGCCACGTACGACGCGAGGGCCGCCTGATGCTGGTCGAACCAGGCCACGCCCGTGCCCAGCAGGTTGTTCAGCAGGGCGGCGCCGACCAGGACGGCGGCGGCCAGCGGGACGGTCAGGAAGGTGGTGCGCAGCGCCAGGCGGCGCAGGGCGTCCAGGTGGTCCGGCAGCGGCCGCACGGTCGCGCCCTCCGGGGGCGGGGCCGGCAGCAGGGCCGGGGCGGCGCTCTCCCGGCACACCGTCCACAGCCGCTCGGCGACGCCGGTCACGAAGGCGGTGACCAGCAGGACGGCGAGCGCGTCGCCCGGGATCCAGGCGATCCACAGGGGCGCGACGATCAGCAGCGCGGCCCGCACGCCGTCGGCGCCGACCATGGTCCAGCGCCGGTCGAGCGGGCCCTCCTGGGCGGTGAGCGTGGTCAGCGGGCCGAGGAGGACGGCACCGAAGAGCAGCGTGGCGAGGACGCGCGCGCCGAAGACCGTCGCCACTGCGAACGCCACGCCTCGGTAGCCACCGCCGAAGGCGCCCTCTGCGATCGCCGCCTGGAGGACCAGGACGACGAGGACGAGAAGGGACAGGGTGTCGCCGACCCCGCTGACCAGCTGCGCGCTCCACAAGCGCCTCAACTGCGGTCGGCGCAGCAGGGAACGGACGGCGCGCTCGCGGGAGTCCGCGACCAGGGCGTCGTCCGGGGCTGTGGGGTGGGCCGTTGGCTGCTCGGCTCGCGTCATGCGTTCAGCCTATCCGCAGCCGCTGACACCACACCTCGCGCGTCCGCGCACGCGTCCGCCCCGGCACCACGCGGGCACCGGGGCGGACGTTCGTTTCGCGAAGCGCCGAGCGAAGAAGCCGGGATCCTCCGCTCAGTCCTCCGACCCGGAAGCCGTCGCCTTGGAGGCGGCCGTCTTCTTCGTGGCCGTCTTCTTGGCGGTCGTCTTCTTCGCGGTCGTCTTCTTCGCCGTCGTCTTCTTGGCGGCCGTCTTCTTGGCGGCGGTCTTCTTCGCCGGGGCGGTCTTCTTGGCCGCCGCCTTCTTCGCGGTCTTCTTGGCCGGGGCCTTCGCGCGCTTCTCGGCGAGCAGCTCGAAACCACGCTCAGGAGTGATCGCCTCGACGCTGTCGCCGGAACGGAGGGTCGCGTTCGTCTCGCCGTCGGTGACGTACGGGCCGAAGCGGCCGTCCTTGACGACGACCGGCTTGCCGGAGACCGGGTCCTCGCCCAGTTCCTTCAGCGGCGGCTTGGCGGCGGCCCGGCCCCGCTGCTTGGGCTGGGCGTAGATCGCCTGGGCCTCTTCCAGCGTGATCGTGAAGAGCTGTTCCTCAGACTGGAGCGAACGCGAGTCCGTGCCCTTCTTCAGGTACGGGCCGTAGCGGCCGTTCTGCGCGGTGATCTCCACGCCGTCGGCGTCCGTGCCGACGACCCGCGGCAGCGACATCAGCTTCAGCGCGTCCTCGAGCGTCACCGTGTCGAGCGACATGGACTTGAACAGCGACGCCGTCCGCGGCTTGACCGCGTTCTTGCCCGTCTTCGGGGTGCCCTCGGGCAGGATCTCCGTGACGTACGGGCCGTAGCGGCCGGCCTTGGCGACGATCTGGTGGCCCGTCTCCGGGTCGGTGCCCAGCTCGAAGTCGCCGCTCGGCTTGGCCAGCAGTTCCTCGGCCAGCTCGACGGTCAGCTCGTCCGGGGCCAGGTCGTCCGGGATGTCGGCGCGCTGGTGCTCCTCGGTGTCCTTCTCGCCGCGCTCGATGTACGGGCCGTAGCGGCCGACGCGGAGCACGATGCCGTTGCCCACCGGGAACGAGGAGACCTCGCGGGCGTCGATCGCGCCCAGGTCGGTCACCAGTTCCTTGAGGCCGCCGAGGTGGTCCCCGTCGCCGTTGCCCGCCTCGGCCGCGCTGCCGACGCCGTCCCGGCCCTCGCCGAAGTAGAAGCGCTTCAGCCACGGCACGGCCTTCGCCTCACCGGCGGCGATCCGGTCGAGGTCGTCCTCCATCTTGGCGGTGAAGTCGTAGTCGACGAGCCGCCCGAAGTGCTTCTCCAGGAGGTTGACCACGGCGAAGGACAGGAAGGACGGCACCAGGGCCGTGCCCTTCTTGAAAACGTAGCCGCGGTCCAGGATCGTGCCGATGATCGAGGCGTAGGTCGACGGGCGGCCGATCTCGCGCTCTTCCAGCTCCTTGACCAGGCTGGCCTCGGTGTACCGGGCCGGGGGCTTGGTCGCGTGGCCGTCGACCGTGATGTCCTCGGCGGACAGCGCGTCGCCCTCGGCGACCTGCGGCAGCCGGCGCTCGCGGTCGTCCAGCTCGGCGTTCGGGTCGTCGGCGCCCTCGACGTAGGCCTTCAGGAAGCCGTGGAAGGTGATCGTCTTGCCGGACGCGCTGAACTCGGCGTCCCGGCCGTCGGCGGACGTGCCACCGATCTTCACCGTGACGCTGTTCCCGGTCGCGTCCTTCATCTGGGAGGCGACGGTCCGCTTCCAGATCAGTTCGTACAGCTTGAACTGGTCGCCGGTCAGGCCGGTCTCCGCGGGCGTGCGGAAACGATCACCCGAGGGGCGGATGGCCTCGTGGGCCTCCTGCGCGTTCTTGACCTTGGCGGCGTACGTGCGCGGCTGCGGCGGCAGGTAGTCGGCGCCGTACAGCTGCGTGACCTGGGCGCGGGCCGCGGAGATCGCGGTGTCGCTCAGCGTCGTGGAGTCCGTACGCATGTACGTGATGTAGCCGTTCTCGTACAGCTTCTGCGCGATCTGCATCGTCGCCTTGGCGCCGAAGCCGAGCTTGCGGCTGGCCTCCTGCTGGAGTGTCGTCGTACGGAACGGGGCGTACGGCGAGCGGCGGTACGGCTTGGACTCGACGGACCGGACGGAGAAGCGGGTGTTCTCCAGGGCGGCGGCGAGGCCGCGGGCGGTCGCCTCGTCGAGGTGGAGGGTGCCGGCGCTCTTGAGCCGGCCCACGGAGTCGAAGTCGCGGCCCTGCGCGACCCGCCTGCCGTCGACGCTCTGGAGGCGGGCGACCAGCGACGACGGGTCCGACGTGTCTCCCGCGCGGCCGGTGGCGAAGGTGCCCGTCAGGTCCCAGTACTCGGCGGAACGGAAGGCGATGCGCTCGCGTTCCCGCTCCACGACGAGTCGCGTGGCGACGGACTGCACGCGGCCGGCCGACAGCCGGGGCATGACCTTCTTCCACAGGACCGGCGAGACCTCGTAGCCGTAGAGGCGGTCGAGGATGCGGCGGGTCTCCTGGGCGTCGACCAGCTTCTGGTTGAGCTGGCGCGGGTTGGCGACGGCCGCGCGGATCGCGTCCTTGGTGATCTCGTGGAACACCATCCGCTTGACGGGGATCTTCGGCTTCAGGACCTCCTGGAGGTGCCAGGCGATCGCCTCGCCCTCCCGGTCCTCATCGGTGGCGAGGAACAGCTCGTCGGAGTCCTTCAGCAGGTCCTTGAGCTTCTTGACCTGGGCCTTCTTGTCGGCGTTGACGACATAGATCGGCTGGAAGTCGTGTTCTACGTCCACACCGAGGCGACGGACCTCGCCGGTGTACTTCTCGGGTACCTCCGCGGCACCGTTGGGAAGGTCGCGGATGTGCCCGACGCTCGCCTCGACGATGTAACCGGGGCCGAGGTAACCCTTGATCGTCTTCGCCTTGGCAGGCGACTCGACGATGACGAGTCGGCGACCGCCGTGTGCGGTCTCGCTGGTCGGGGACAACTTCGCTCTTCTCTCCGGTCGACGCTGGGGCCTCCCCAGGCCTTGGTCCCGGGGTTCGCGGCGTACTGCTGGCTCGTGTGACGCTGCGGAGTGTGACGCTACATCCCGCCCCCGTGTCAAACGGGAAAAGCCCACAACGGCCACTCGAACGGTAACCCGACTACCGGCATTCCTGCCGCCCGGACTGCCCGGCCGCCCGCGCGGCCCTGTCCGGAGCGTAGCGCTCCCCTTACCCGGCGGAGCGGTCTCGAACGGGCTCAGAGCCGGGTCAGGCAGTACCCGCCGAGGGTCAGGGCGGCGGTCGCGGCCACGCCCGCGAAGGCGGTGGATGCGACCCGGCTCACACCGAGGGCCACCGGTTCGCGGCGTCGCAGCCGCCTTCCGGTCCAGGCCAGCAGACCGGCTCCGAACAGGGCGAACACCACTCCCGCGAAGATCGCCGGCCCACTCTCCATCGCCCGCCCCCCTCTTGCCCGCCACCGGTTCCGCCCGGCGCGGGGAGCGTGGCACGCACGGGAGACGGGCGGGCGACATCGGGGTGAACGGAAGGCCGACACCAAATCGCACATACGAACGAACGAGAAGGTCCGGGCCCGTCGGCCATATTTTTCCGGCCGTTTTCCGGAGACGGACCCGGCAACGAGGCTCCCGCGGTCCTCCCCGGCCCCGCGCTCATGGTGCAAGGCGGTGGCACGCGGCCGGGCCATGACGATCCGGCCGCGCCCGCGACGCCCCGGGCACCGGGAGCCGGGGGCGGCAGCCCCCTGACGGCCCGCTCAGCCCGCCGGCTCCAGGAAGCCCTGTTCCACCAGCAGCCGGATCTGGGCGGGGGTGCGGTCGCGGAGCAGCACCGCGTCCTCGCCGACGAGCTGGGCGATGGCGTCCAGGATGCGGCCCGCGCTCAGCGTGCCGTCGCACACGCCCGCGAACCCGGCGCCGACCGTGTCCACCTTCGTCGCCCGCCGCATCCCCCGGTGCTGGCGCAGCACCACGTGCTCCGGGTCCTCGGCGCCGGGCAGCCCGACCTGCTCCTGGACCACTTCGGGGGCGAGCCTGAAGTGGCTGTCCAGCAGTGCCGCGTCATCGTGGGCCCGGAGGTAGTCGAGCCGGTCGAAGTGCGCGCGGATCGTCTCGCCGAGCGGCTGCTCGACCGGGTGCGGCCACTCCTCCACGGTGACGACGGGCTCGGCGGAGCCGGTCCTGCGCAGGGTGATCCAGCCGAAGCCGACCGCCCTGACCTTGCGCGCCTCGAACTCGTCGAGCCAGGCGTCGTAGCGCGCCTGGTACTCCGCCGGATCTCCGTGGTGGTCGCCGGCGTCCCGCAGCCACAGCTCGGCGTACTGCGTGACGTCCTGCACCTCGCGCTGCACGATCCAGGCGTCGCACCCGCGCGGCACCCAGGACCTGAGCCTGTCCTGCCAGTCCTCCCCCGCCACGTGCTGCCAGTTCGCGAGGAACTGCGCGAACCCGCCTTCGTTCAGCCGTTCCCCCGCCTGCTGGACGAGCGAGCGGCACAGGTCGTCCCCGCCCATGCCGCCGTCCCGGTACGTCAGCCGGGCCCCCGGGGAGATCACGAACGGCGGGTTGGAGACGATCAGGTCGAAGGTCTCGTCGTCCCGGACCGGCTCGAAGAGCGAGCCCTCGCGCAGATCGGCGGCGGGCGCCCCGGACAGCGCCAGCGTGAGCGCCGTGATGTGCAGCGCGCGCGGGTTGAGGTCGGTCGCCGTCACGCGCGTGGCGTGCCGGGCGGCGTGCAGCGCCTGGATGCCGGAGCCGGTGCCGAGGTCCAGGGCGGAGGCGACGGGCGTGCGCACGGTGATGCCGGCGAGGGTCGTGGAGGCGCCGCCGACCCCGAGGACGACGCCCTCCTCGCGCTGCCCGATGCCGCCGGCCCCGCCGACCGCGCAGCCCAGGTCGGAGACGATGAACCAGTCCTCGCCACCGGGACCGCCGTAGGGGCGCACGTCCACGGTCGCGGCCACCTCGTCGCCGCCCACGCGCCGCAGCCAGCCGGCCTCCAGTGCCTCCTGGACCGGCAGCACGGCCGTCACGCGCGCGTGCGGCACCGGCTGCTGGAGCAGGAACAGCCGTACGAGCGTCTCCAGCGGCGTGTCGCCGCGGGTCGCCCGCAGGGCGGGCACGGTCTCGCTGCGGGCCAGTGCCGCGTACGCGGCGGCACCGAGCAGGTCGAGCAACCCGTCGGCGGTGAAGGAGGCGGCCAGCAGCGCGTCCCTCAGGCGCGCGGCGGTGTCGGGCCGGTCGACGGCGGGCAGGGAAGCGGGTCCGGTGTCAGTCACGCCCCCATTGTGGCCCGCGACGGCCCGCCGGAGCGGACCCCGCGCGGGCCGTTCCCCGACGTCAGCCGGTCGTCGCCGGGGCCGTGGAGTGCGCCGTCGCGGACGCGGCGACCTTGCAGCTGGGCTGCTCGGCCATGGCCTCCTTGACCTCGCCCTGCTCCAGCCGCTTCAGCGCCTCGGTGCCGTCGTCGCCCTGCTTGCCGACCTCCTTGGTCTGGCCGGCGACCTCCTTGAGGCCCTTGGCGAACTTGCCCTGGTCCTTGGTGTCGAGCCCCTCGACCGTCTTCTTCAGGCCGGTGTACGACGTGGAGAGGCCGGCGAGGTTGCCGGCCGCGTCCTTCTGGAGCTTGGCGCCGCCGTCGATCCCGGGGGGTGCTCCGGCGCTGTTCAGGGCGTCCGCGAGGGCCTTGTAGCCGTCGGCGAGGTTCTGGAAGGCCTCGACGTACGTCTTCTGGGCGTCCTTGGGCGGAAGGTTGCCGTCCGTGGCGATGGACGCGATCGAGGCGTTGGCCGACTTGATCCTGGCGCTCTGCGCGGGCACGGCGTCGCAGACCGTCTTGGCCCAGGACACCAGCTTGGGGTCGGGCCCCTTGTCACCGCCGCCGCCGCATCCCGTCACCGCCACCGCCAGTACCGCACCGCTGGACAGCGCGGCCGCGAGCTTCTTGTTCACCGGATTGGTCCCTTCCATGGCTCTCGGCCCCCGGAATCTACACGGCGGACGGCCGCACCCCCGCCACCGGACGAGTGATCAGTCGGATTTTGTGACCTTTTGCCCCCTGGGAGAGAAGGCTCACGACGTGGCCGAGCGCACACGAGGAGGCGGGGGGGGGGGGGGGGGGGGGGGGGGGGGGGGGGGGCGGGGGGGGGGGGGGGGGGGGGGGGGGGGGAGAAAAGGTACGGGTG
>NZ_JBVJOT010000019.1:0-36002 GCF_055583025.1 Streptomyces sp. NPDC104831 | reverse complement strand
CGGGGAGAGGTAACGAACGAGGGGGGAAACCCCCCCCCCCCCCGCCCCCCCCCCCCCCCCCCCCCCCCCCCCCCCCCCCCGCCTGTGGACCGGGCGTTGCCGGTCCGGGCTAGGAAACCACCGCCGCGTCGGGCGAGTTGGTCACCCGTTCGGCGTTCTCGTCGTCCCCGACGGCGATGCCGCGCCGCTTGGAGATGTACACGGAGACGATGATCACCAGGAGCGCGAGGACCGCGATGCCGATCCGCACGCCGAGGTTCTTGTCGTCGCCGTAGGAGAACCTGATCACCGCCGGTGCGATGAGCAGCGACACCAGGTTCATGACCTTCAGCAGCGGGTTGATCGCGGGTCCGGCGGTGTCCTTGAAGGGATCGCCGACCGTGTCCCCGATCACCGTGGCCGCGTGTGCCTCGCTGCCCTTGCCGCCGTGGTGTCCGTCCTCCACCAGCTTCTTCGCGTTGTCCCAGGCGCCGCCGGAATTGGCCAGGAAGACCGCCATCAGCGTGCCCGCGCCGATGGCACCGGCGAGGTAGGAGCCGAGCGCGCCGACGCCGAGCGTGAACCCGATGAAGATCGGCGCCATGACGGCGAGCAGACCGGGCGTGGCCAGCTCGCGCAGGGCGTCCTTGGTGCAGATGTCGACGACCTTGCCGTACTCGGGCTTCTCGGTGAAGTCCATGATCCCGGGCTTCTCGCGGAACTGCCGCCGCACCTCGAAGACCACCGAGCCGGCCGAGCGGGAGACGGCGTTGATGGCCAGTCCGGAGAAGAGGAAGACGACCGCGGCACCCGCGATGAGGCCGACCAGGTTGTTGGGCTGCGAGATGTCCAGGGACAGGCCGAGCGGCGCGCCGGGCCCGGACAGCTTGGCTCCGACGTCCCGCACGTTGGTGGTGATCGCGTCGCGGTACGACCCGAACAGCGCCGACGCGGCGAGGACGGCGGTGGCGATGGCGATGCCCTTGGTGATGGCCTTGGTGGTGTTGCCGACCGCGTCCAGGTTGGTGAGCACCTGCGCGCCCGCGCCCTCGACGTCACCGGACATCTCGGCGATGCCCTGCGCGTTGTCGGAGACCGGCCCGAAGGTGTCCATGGCGACGATCACGCCGACCGTGGTGAGCAGGCCGGTGCCGGCCAGGGCCACGGCGAACAGCGCCAGCATGATCGACGTGCCGCCGAGCAGGAACGCCCCGTAGACGCCGAGCCCGATGAGCAGGGCGGTGTACACGGCCGACTCCAGGCCGACCGAGATGCCGGACAGGACGACGGTGGCCGGTCCGGTCAGGGAGGTCTTGCCGATGTCCCGCACCGGCCGGCGGTTGGTCTCGGTGAAGTAGCCGGTCAGCTGCTGGATGACGGCGGCGAGCAGGATGCCGATGGCGACCGCGACCAGCGCGAGGATGCGCGGGTCGCCGTCCTTGCCCTTGATCGCCGCGTCGGTGACACCGTCGAGGCCGGGGTAGGTTCCGGGCAGGTAGACGAAGACGGCCACCGCGACCAGCGCGAGCGAGATCACCGCGGAGATGAAGAAGCCGCGGTTGATCGCGGTCATGCCGCTGCGGTCGGCGCGGCGCGGCGCGACCGCGAAGATGCCGATCATCGCGGTGATCACGCCGATGGCGGGCACCAGCAGCGGGAAGGCCAGTCCGAAGTCGCCGAAGGCGGTCTTGCCGAGGATCAGCGCGGCCACCAGGGTCACGGCGTACGACTCGAAGAGGTCGGCCGCCATGCCGGCGCAGTCGCCGACGTTGTCGCCCACGTTGTCGGCGATGGTCGCGGCATTGCGCGGGTCGTCCTCCGGAATGCCCTGCTCGACCTTGCCGACCAGGTCGGCGCCGACGTCGGCGGCCTTGGTGAAGATGCCGCCGCCCACGCGCATGAACATCGCGATCAGGGCGGCGCCGAGGCCGAAGCCCTCCAGCACCTTCGGCGCGTCGGCGGCGTACACCAGCACCACGCAGGAGGCGCCCAGCAGGCCGAGCCCCACCGTGAACATGCCGACGACGCCGCCCGTGCGAAATGCGATCTTCATCGCGGTGTGCGAGACGGTGGTGAGGTCCTTTCGGGGTTCGCCTTCCGCCGGAGTGGCTTCCCGGGCCGCCGCGGCGACCCGTACGTTGCTGCGCACGGCGAGCCACATGCCGATATAGCCGGTGGCCGCCGAGAACGCCGCGCCGATCAGGAAGAACACCGAGCGGCCGGCCCGCTGATTCCAGTCGTCCGCGGGCAGCAGCATGAGCAGGAAGAACACGACGACGGCGAATACGCCGAGCGTGCGCAACTGCCGGGCCAGATACGCCTTGGCACCTTCCTGGACCGCCTCGGCGATCCGTTTCATGCCGTCGGTGCCCTCGCCCGCCGCGAGCACCTGCCGGACCAGGATCCCCGCGACCACCAGCGCGGCGAGGGCGACCGCCGCGATGACGGCCACGATGATCCGATTGTCGTCGGTCAGAACCACGGCCGCGAGAGAAGTGGGATGACCCAGATGAGGGGTAGAAAGCCCCGCCATTCGTCCTCCTTGACGCTTGGGCTGAGCTCAAGATGTGGACGGATTGTAGGGACCGCCGAGTGATCTAAACAGGGGACGGTAATCGGATTCGGCCTGCTCATGCTCTTCAGCAAATGATCGAGAGAACGGCATGGAACCCGAAAGAAGTAATGCCCTCAGGGCATTGACGGCCGCATTGGCGCTTGATCGAATTATCGGGCTATTGATCGTGAATATCTTCACGAATTCCGGGACGCCCTGGAAAACACGACGAGGGCCCTGCTGTGCGGGGCCCTCGGGAGTGCGGCTGTGCCGTCGGTCAGACGACCGTCGCGGCCGGCGGTGTGGTCGGCCAGGTCATGCGGATCAGTCCGCCGTTCGGTCCGGTGGTGACCTCCACGTCGTCGACGAGGCCGCTGATGACCGCGAGGCCCATCTCGTCCTCCTCGGCGTCCGTGTCGCCGTCCCGCGCCGAGCCGGGCGTGTCGCCGCCCGCGACGGCGTGCGGCGCCTCGTCGCCCACCTCGATGGAGAACTGTTTCTCCTCTTCGATCAGCGCCACCTTCACCGGCGCCGTGACGCCGCTGCCGCGGTGCAGTCCGACCGCGCGGGAACACGCCTCGCCCACGGCGAGACGCACTTCGTCCAGAACGGCCTCGTCCACTCCCGCCCGGCGCGCCACCGCCGCCGCCACCAGGCGGGCGGTCCGGACGTGCTCGGGCAGCGCGCTGAAGCGGAGTTCGACGGTGGCCATGCATCCCCCTCGCGACTACGGGCGTGCGGTCGGGGACGGGGCCGCCGCCGGGCGACCGCACCCCCCTGGTGTCCTTGTGTACCCCCGGGCCGCCTCGTCCGCAGCGTCTGGTCCGCGTCATCCGCGTGCGCGGCGGCTCGGCCGCGTCCACATCGTCCGCGTCGGCCCAGGACGGGACCGGCCGACGACCGGACCCGGTCGGGGGTCCGGCGCCGGCGACCGGTCCGGAATCGGCCGGCGGCCGATCAGTCGGTGGCCTGCACCGCTTCCTCGACCGTGGTGTGGATCGGGAACACCTTGGTGAGGCCGGTGATGCGGAAGATCTTGAGAATGCGCTCCTGGTTGCAGACCAGGCGCAGCGAGCCCTCGTGGGCTCGCACCCGCTTCAGGCCGCCGACCAGCACGCCGAGTCCGGTGGAGTCGAGGAAGTCCACGCCCTCCATGTCGACGACGAGGTGGAAATTCCCGTCGTTCACCAGCTCGACCAGCTGCTCGCGCAGCTTGGGCGCGGTATACACGTCGATTTCGCCACCGACTCGGACGACCGTACGATCGCCGACGGTCTCGGTCGACAGGGACAGGTCCACGGATCCTCCAGCACCTTGCTATCGAGCGGTTGTCCCTCGGGCACCTAGACTTGCGGCCCCCGGGACGCTTCGCCAGCCGCGATGGCATTCAATCACTTACCGGCAGGCGTGCACGACGCCTTGACTCCATTGTCCGTCACACCGGTGACACACTCGGTGCCGATGGCCAAGAATCACCGATCCGATCGAACCCCGGCGGGCCCTGCGTCCCGTCCGGCTCCGGGCGCGGTCCTGGACCGGCTCGCCTCCGGGCCGAGCCGGGCTGCGCGCATCACTCATACGGAGCACTTGCCCCCACGTGCGGGCCGCCATGCCGTCTGGCCTGACCGGATTCGCTCCGAGGTGATCGCGGCCGTCCAGGAGTGCGGCATCGAGCACCCCTGGGCACACCAGGCGCTGGCCGCCGAGCACGCCCTGGACGGCGACTCGGTGGTCGTCGCCACCGGCACCGCCTCCGGCAAGTCCCTCGCCTATCTCATGCCCGTCCTGTCCACCCTCCTGGACGGCGCCGAGGCCCCGAACGGCCGTGGCACCACCGCCCTGTACCTGGCGCCCACCAAGGCGCTCGCCGCGGACCAGTGCCGGTCGGTGAAGGAACTTTCACAATCTCTCGGCACTTCGGTGCGCCCGGCCGTGTACGACGGCGACACCCCGGTCGAGGAACGGGAGTGGATCCGCCAGTACGCCAATTACGTGCTCACCAACCCGGACATGCTGCACCGCGGGATACTTCCCTCCCACCCGCGCTGGTCCTCCTTCCTGAAATCCCTCCGGTACGTCGTCATCGACGAGTGCCACACCTACCGCGGCGTGTTCGGCTCGCACGTCGCCCAGGTGCTGCGCCGGCTGCGCCGCCTGTGTGCCCGCTACGGCTCCTCGCCCGTCTTCCTGCTGGCCTCCGCGACCGCCGCCGAGCCCGCGGCCTCCGCCCGCCGGCTGACCGGCCTGCCGGTGGTGGAGGTCGCCGACGACGCCTCCCCGCGCGGGGAGCTGGTCTTCGCCCTCTGGGAACCCCCGCTCACCGAGCTGCAGGGCGAGAGGGGTGCCCCCGTACGGCGTACCGCCACCGCCGAGACCGCCGATCTGCTGACCGACCTGACCGTGCAGGGCGTGCGCTCGGTCGCCTTCGTGCGCTCCCGGCGCGGCGCCGAGCTGATCTCGGTCATCGCGCAGGAGAGGCTCGCCGAGGTGGACCGCTCCCTGGTCCGGCGTGTCGCGGCCTACCGCGGCGGCTACCTCCCCGAGGAGCGCCGCGCCCTGGAACGCGCCCTGCACTCCGGCGAGCTGCTCGGACTCGCCGCGACGACGGCCCTGGAGCTGGGCGTGGACGTCTCCGGACTGGACGCGGTGGTGATCGCCGGCTACCCGGGCACCCGCGCGTCCCTGTGGCAGCAGGCGGGCCGGGCGGGCCGCTCCGGCCAGGGCGCGCTGGCGGTCCTCGTCGCCCGCGACGACCCGCTGGACACCTTCCTCGTCCACCATCCCGAGGCCCTGTTCGACCAGCCGGTGGAATCGACGGTCCTCGACCCCGACAACCCCTACGTCCTGGCCCCGCACCTGTGCGCCGCCGCCGCGGAGCTGCCGCTGACCGAGGAGGACCTGGTCCTCTTCGGTCCCGCCTGCGCGGACGTGCTGCCGCAGCTGGAGGCCGCGAAGCTGCTGCGCCGCCGCACCCGGGCGTGGCACTGGACCCGCCGGGAGCGGGCCGCCGACCTCACCGACATCCGCGGCGCCGGGGGCCGCCCGGTGCAGATCGTGGAGTCCGGCACGGGGCGGCTGCTCGGCACGGTCGACGCGGCCGCCGCCCACTCCACGGTCCACGAGGGCGCCGTCCACCTGCACCAGGGCCGCACCTATCTGGTGCGCTCCCTGGACCTGGAGGACTCGGTCGCCCTGGTCGAGCAGGCCGACCCGCCGTACTCGACCGTCGCCCGCGACACCACCTCGATCTCCATCCTGGAGACGGACACCGAGATCCCGTGGGGCGCCGGCCGCCTGTGCTACGGCTCGGTGGAGGTCACCAACCAGGTGGTCTCCTACCTCCGCCGGCGCCTCATCACCGGCGAGGTGCTGGGCGAGACGAAACTCGACCTCCCTCCGCGTACCCTGCGCACCCGCGCGGTGTGGTGGACGGTCACCGAGGACCAGCTGGACGAGGCCCGGATCAACCCGGAGATCCTCGGCGGCTCCCTGCATGCCGCCGAGCACGCCTCCATCGGCATGCTGCCCCTCTTCGCGACCTGCGACCGCTGGGACATCGGCGGGGTCTCGATCCCCCTGCACCCCGACACCCTCCTCCCCACGGTCTTCGTCTACGACGGTCACCCCGGGGGCGCGGGCTTCGCCGAGCGTGCCTTCCACACCGCCCGCGCCTGGCTCTCGGCCACCCGCGAGGCCATCGCCTCCTGCGAGTGCGAGGCCGGCTGCCCGTCCTGCATCCAGTCCCCCAAGTGCGGCAACGGCAACGATCCCCTGCACAAGCGGGGCGCCGTACGGCTTCTCACGGTGCTGCTGCGGGGGGCGGCGGGCGAGCCGACGCCGGAACCGGAGGGGGCTGAGGAGGCCGGGGCGCCGGAAGGGCTGAAGGTGCCGGAGGGGGCAGAGGGGGCAGAGGGGGCAGAGGCTGGTTAGGGGCCGCCGCGTGGCCCCGGCGGGCCCGGTCCGGCGAAGGCGCCCGGTCCGCGAGGCAGGTCCGGTTCGCCGCGCGGGCCCGGCCCGGTACGCGGGCCCGATCCGACGCCCGGGTCCGGCTCGGCAGGCAGGCCCGGCCCGGCACGCAGGTCCAGCTCGGGAGCCGGGGGCGGGTCGGCCGGCGGTCCGGGTCCGTCCCCGCCCGGGAGCGGTCCGGGCGGCACCGGTCCCGGTGGACCCGCCCTCGCCCTGACCTCCGCCGTGAACGGCCCGCTTCCCACGGCCGCCGTCACGTCCGAGGTGTCGCCCACGATCGCGCACCGCACCAGCCGTACGCCCTGGGCCGCCGCCAGCCGCTCCGCGCGGGCGCAGGCCGCCGCGCCGCCCTCGGCCCAGTGGTCCGCCGCCGCGAGCGCCGCCAGGTCCGCGCCGCCCGCCGCCCGGTGCCGCACGACGACGGCCTGACCGAGCAGCAGCACGGCTCCGAAGACCGCGCCCAGCACGGCGATCACCCCGAGGCTCCATACGGTGGCCGACCCCCGGTCGGACCTCCACCGCCGCCCCCCGCCCACGCGCGCGCTGTCCGGCGCCGCCGCACGAGGCAGCCGGCCGGGCGACCGCGGCCCCCGCGGTGCCTCTCGCTCCGCTCCCGTCCGCGCCCACCGGCCCGGGACCCCACCCCCGTGCCCCGGCGTCGCGGTGCCGCCCCACCGTCGCGTCCACCACCGGTTCCGCCCTCGGGCCGGCTCCCCCTCACCCTGCCTTGGACCGGCCGGCCGCCGGCCGGTCCACTCCCGCCCGCGCTCCGGCGCCCTCGCGTCCGCCCGTCCGTCCTCGGCGGGCCGCCACGGCCCGTGCCCACGCCTCACTGCCCCGCCTCCCCCGTGCCCACGGTGTCCTCGGCGAGCGCCACCGCCTCCGCGCGTACGTCGAAGGGCAGTCCGCTCAGCAGCCGGGGCCGGGCCACCACCGTGACCCGCACCCGGTCGCCCTCGCGCGCGACGGTCACCCGTGCTCCCCGCGGAGCCGTCTCCCGGGTCACGCTCACCACCGCGTCGGGCGGGTCCTGGCGGGCGGCGGCCCGGGCGCCCGCACGGGCCGCGTCCACGCACTCGATCCGCGCCGCCACCATGAGCAGCACCCAGACCAGTGCCATCGTGAACGCCACCAGCACGGGCAGCGCCATGGCCGTCTCCACGGTCACGAACCCCCGGTCCCCGCCCTCCTCACATCCGCGCACCGAGGGCCTTCTTCACGATGGCCTGGAGCTCCGCCTGCACCTGGCCGCTGGTGACGACCTGGTAGAGCAGCACCGCGAACCCGACGGCCGCGATGATCCCCATGGCGTACTCGGACGTCACCATTCCGGTGTCCTGACGGCACGCCCCGCGCAGTCGCACCGCCGCTTTCCTGATCTTTCCGAACATCTCGACTCCCCTGTGGTTCTGGACTGTTTCGTTCTCCGTGCTTGCCTGACCGTTTCCTGCTCGTCCGCGCTCGCCGCCCCCTCCTCACCTCCCTCCCGTGACCCCGCCCGCCAGGCCGATCACGACCGGCACCACGCCGACCGCGACGAACGCGGGCAGGAAGCACAGCCCGACCGGCGCGGAGATCAGTACGGCCGCCCGGCGCGCCCGGGCCGTCGCCGTACGGGCCCACTCCGCGCGGGCGTCCGAGGCGAGACGGGCGACCGGGTCGGCCGCGGGGAGCCCGGACTCGCCGGCCCGCTCCAGCAATCGCGCCAGCGCACCGGCGCCGGGCAGCAGGGCGAGGCTCCGCCAGGCGTCCGCCGGTGCCCCGCCGAGCCGGACCTCCGCCGCGCCGCGCGCCAGCGCCTGCCCCACCGGCCCGCCGAGGGCCTCGCCCACGGCCTGGGCGGCGATCACCGGACCGGCACCGGCGGCGATGCAGGCGGCCAGCAGGTCGGCGGCCAGCGGGAGCTCGCGCGCGGCCCCGGCGGCGACGACCGCCCCGGGCCGGCCGGCCGCCGCCTGCCGGCCCCGCCACCGCCAGAGCGCGACGCCGACTCCCAGCCCCAGCGCGGCCCCGACGACCCCTCCGGCCAGCACCCACGCCCCGCACGCGGCACCGGCCGGCGGCAGCCACCGCCGTACCCCGGGCGGCAGCGTGAACGACCCTCTGCCCGTGGGGCCCGGGGTCACTTCGCGCCCCAGCAACCCGGCCACCCTGTGCCGCACCCGGCGCCGCCGACGCGCCAGCTCCAGCCGCTGCGCACCCCAGCCGAGAACCAGCACCACGATCCCGGCCATCCCCAGCCTGTGGACGACCTCCCCGCTCACCCGGCCCACCCCTTCCGTCTCCCGCACATCCCGGACCGCCCTTCCTCGCCCGCCTCGCGGACCAGCCGCTTTGCCCAGCCCCTCCCGCGCCCCTCGTGGACCGGCCGCTCTCCCCCGGTCCGTCCCGCCCGCCTCACACCGCCTCCGCCCCTCGCACGATCCGCGTCGCCCACCACATCCCGGCCGCCTCGAACACGGCCCCCGCGATCAGGCAGCCGAGGCCGCCCCCGGTGTGCAGGAGGATCCGCAGCGGGTCCGCGCCCATGGCGGCACCGAGCAGCAGTCCGAGGGCGGGCAGCGCGGCGAGCAGCACCGCGGTGGCCCGGGCGCCCGCCAGTTGGGCGCGCAGGTCGGCCCGGCCGTCCCGCTCGGCACGCAGGGCGCCGTCCAGCCGGTCCAGGCCGTCGGCGAGGCCGGCCCCCTGGTCCACGGCCACCCGCCAGCACGCGCCGAGTCCGAGCAGTCCCTCGGCGCCGGGCTGCCGCGCCGCCGCCGCGAGCGCACCCGGCACGTCACCGCCGAATCTCGCCGCGGCCACCACGGCGGCCCGGGCGTCACCGAGCCCGCCGGAGTCCCGCGCGGCCCGCAGCAGCGCCGTCCCCGGTTGCCGGCCCGCCCGTACCTCACCGGCGAGCACCCCGCACAGGGCGATCACCGCGTCGGCCCGCCGCTCCCGCCTCTCCCGGGCCCGTCGGGCCAGCCGCACCCGGCGCAGCACCGGCACCCCGGCCGCCCCCGCGACGACCGGAATCACCGAGGCACCCCACAGGGCGATCGCCAGCCCGGCGCCGAGCGCCACCCACTCGGCTCCCCACCGGCCGCGCCACCGCCGCGGGTCCGCGAGGGCCTGCCAGGCCGGCGGTCCGGTCGCCACCACGCCGCCGCCCAGCAGCAGCCGGGCCCGCCGGACGCCGTGGCGCCGTCCGCCCGGCAGCCAGGCCCACGCGCCCAGGCAGAGCGCCACGGCCCCCGCCGACATCACACCGATCACTTCCGTCCCCTCTCACCCATCACTCCGGCCGCCCGTCCCGCCCGCGACCCGCACCCGGCTCCCGTCGCCCGGGTCGCATCCGCACCGCATCCCGTCCGCCTCGCACCGCATCCCTGCGGGGGCACGCCGGACCTCACCCGCCCGCCCGGCCCTCTCACCCCGCGTCGTCCCGCACCCCCAACAGCTCCCGCAACCGCTCCCACCCCCGCTCCCGGACGAACGCCCGATCCCCCCTGCGCAGGGCCGGCACCGTCCGCACCAGCCCGGTGGGATCCCGCTCCAGGACGTGGATCTCCTCGATCCGGCGCCGCCCGGACCGGTCCCGTGCGAGGTGCACCACCACCGAGAGGGCCGCCGCCAGCTGGCTGTGCAGCGCGTCCCGGTCCAGTCCCGCGGCCGTGGCCAGCGCCTCCAGCCGGGCCGGTACGTCCGCGGCGGCGTTGGCGTGGACTGTGCAGCAGCCGCTGTGGCCGGTGTTGAGGGCGGCGAGCAGATGGATGACCTCGGCTCCGCGCACCTCGCCGACGACCAGCCGGTCGGGCCGCATGCGCAGCGCCTGCCGTACGAGGTCCTCCAGGGTGACCAGGCCGGCGCCTTCCTGGTTGGCGGGCCGGGTCTCCAGCCGGACCACGTGCGGGTGGTCCGGTCTCAGCTCGGCGGAGTCCTCGGCGAGCACGATCCGCTCATCCGGTCCGGCCAGCCCCAGCAGCGCGCTGAGCAGGGTGGTCTTGCCTGAGCCGGTGCCGCCGCTGACGAGGAACGAGAGCCGGGCCTCGATCAGCGCCTCCAGGATCCGGTCGCCGCCGGGCGGCACCGTGCGCGCCGCGACGAGTTCGCCGACGGTGAAGGCCCGGGGCCGTACCACCCGCAGGGCGAGGCAGGTGCAGCCGACGGCGACCGGGGGCAGCACCGCGTGCAGCCGGGTGCCGTCGGGCAGCCGGGCGTCCGCCCAGGGCCGGGCGTCGTCCAGCCGGCGTCCGGCCACGGCGGCCAGCCGCTGCGCGAGGCGTCGTACGGCCGCCGCGTCCGGGAAGGTGACCGCGGTCAGCTCCAGTCCGCCGCCCCGGTCCACCCACACCCGGTCGGGGGCGGAGACCAGGACGTCGGTGACGTCGGGGTCGGCGAGCAACGGTTCCAGCGGGCCGGTGCCGACCAGTTCGGACCGCAGGCGTTCCGCCGTGCCGAGGACTTCCGCGTCGCCGAGCACCCGCCCCTGCTCGCGCAGCGCCTGGGCCACGCGCGCGGGGGTGGGCTCGGCGCCGCTCTCGGCGAGCCAGCGGCGGACGCCGTCGAGCAGGGCCGCGCCGTCGGCCCGGTCGAGTCCGGGCAGGGTCATCGGATGCCTCCCGTCTCGACCAGCGCGCGCTCCCAGAAGTCGGTACAGAAGCGGGCGAGCGGGCCGCGCCCGGTGGCGCCGGGGGCCTTGGCGCTCCCCCTCGGGCGCAGCAGCGCGGGTTCCACCGGGAGCCGGCCGGCCAGGGGCAGGCCGAGCAGCCGGGCCACCTCCTGGTCGTCCAGGCCGGGTGCGTAGGGCCCGCGGACCGCCACCCGCAGATCGCGCACGACCATGCCGACGGCGGAGGCGACCCGGCCGGCCGCGGCGACCGCCCGCAGTTCGGCCGGCACGACGAGGAGCACCAGGTCGAGCTGGGCGAGCGCCTCGGCCACTCCGTCGTCGAGACGGCGGGGCAGGTCGACCACGACCGTGCCGCCGCGCCGCCGGCCGGCGGCCAGCACCGCGCGCACCGCGGGCGGGGGCACGGCGACGCAGTCCCCGCGGTCCCAGCTGAGCACGCGCAGGGAGTGCAGGGCGGGCAGCGACTCCTCCAGGGCGCCGCCGCCGACCCGGCCGCGGGAGGCGGCGAAGGCGGGCCAGCGCAGCCCTTCGGCGCCCTCGCCGCCGAGGAGCACGTCGAGTCCGCCGCCGAGCGGATCGGCGTCCACCAGGAGGGTGCGCAGGCCCTCCCGCGCGGAGGTGACGGCGAGCGCGCACGCGAGGGTGGACGCCCCGGCGCCGCCGCGGCCGCCGATCACCCCGACGGTGAGGGCCGGGCGACCGGTGCCCTCGGCGACGTCGGCGATGCGGTCGACCAGCCATGCCTCGCCGTCGGGAAGCATCAGGACGTGGTCGGCGCCGATCAGGACGGCCCGTTTCCATACGTCGGGGTCGTCCTGGTCGCGGCCGACCAGCACCACGCCGGGCCGGCGCGCGGCCCCGCCGAGCCGGCGGGCGGCGTCGTCGCCGACGAGCACGAGCGGGGCCGCCGCCCAGCCGTCGCCGGATTCCGGTACGCCGTGGTGGACCTCGGGGGTGGCGCCCGCGGCCGCGCACAGGCGCAGCAGATCGTCCAGCAGGACGGCGTCCTCGGTGACGATGAGCGGCCGTCCGGGCCGGTCCGCGGGGCCGGGCGGCGGGTCGTGGATGACGGTTCCGGTCACGGGTGTTCCCCCTTCGCTGCGTGGGCCGCGCGGCCCAGGGCCACGCGATTCCCAAAGGTGTGGAGAACCGGCGAGCGGCCTCCATATGAACGGCCGTCGGAAACCGGCCGTACGCGCCGCGGGCAATCGGAACCGGCCATGAACTCGCCGCGGCCGCGCTGCGCTGGAATCACGGTGGCGTCATCCGCGAAATAATGTGGATCTTGGTGGAAAACTGTGGACAACCCCGGCCCTGTGAATAACTTCGTCACCCATACCGGTGAGCCCCGCGCCGGTCTCCGCACGACTTCCACAGAGCAGCCTGGCGATTACCGTGGGTAACGAATCATGGGCATGCCGAAGGCGCGGCGACGACGGCGTGACGCCGGCCGTACGACCGCGTGAAGGAGGAGAGGGAGGGCGAAAACCCATCCGGACATGCGACGACCCCCGCCGGGGGGGGAGAGCGGGGGTCGTCCCCACGGCCGACTCGGGGGGGGAGGAGTCGGACCGGGTTAGCACGGTCGCGAACGATCCGTGACTTCCATGGTGTACCCGAGAGGCCTCTCAGGCAAACCCACGCGCCCCACCTTACGCCGAATGGTGGGCCCCTATGCTCAGGGGTGTGGAAAACCACTCCTTGCCCCGCGCGGCGGCCTTCTTTGACCTGGACAAGACGGTCATTGCGAAGTCGAGCACGCTCACCTTCAGCAAGTCCTTCTACCAAGGCGGGCTGATCAACCGCAGGGCCGCCCTTCGTACCGCATACGCCCAGTTCGTCTTCCTGGCCGGCGGTCTGGACCACGACCAGATGGAGCGCATGCGCGAGTATCTGTCCGCGTTGTGCCGCGGCTGGAACGTGCGGCAGGTGCGGGACATCGTGGCCGAGACCCTGCACGACCTGATCGACCCGATCATCTACGACGAGGCCGCCTCCCTGATCGAGGAGCACCACGCGGCCGGCCGGGACGTGGTGATCGTGTCCACCTCGGGCGCGGAGGTGGTCGAGCCGATCGGCGAACTGCTGGGGGCGGACCGGGTGGTCGCCACCCGCATGGTCGTGGGCGAGGACGGCTGCTTCACCGGAGAGGTGGAGTACTACGCCTACGGCCCGACCAAGGCGGAGGCCATCCGGGACCTGGCCGCGTCCGAGGGCTACGACCTCGACCGCTGCTACGCCTACAGCGACTCGGCGACCGACCTGCCGATGCTCCGGACCGTCGGGCACCCGCACGCGGTGAACCCGGACCGTGCGCTGCGCCGCGAGGCCCTCGCGCGGGGCTGGCCGGTGCTGGAATTCCGCCGCCCGGTGCCGCTCAAGAAGCGGCTGCCGGCGTTCTCCGTGCCGCCCCGCCCGGCGCTGGTCGCGGCGGCGGCCCTGGGCGCGGCGGCGGCGACCGCCGGGCTCGTCTGGTACGCCAGCCGGCGCCGCGGCATCGCCTGACCCGCACCCGTTCCGCCGCGCCCGTTTCGCCCTGTTCGAAGCCGAAAGTAAAGAAGTGCGGGCAAGGGTTCCGCTTCATCCGGGCGCGCGGTAAAAAGAACGTAGGCCCGCGAGACCAAAGGACATCCGCGAGGATCTCCTGTCACTACGCACTTGGCCCCACGGACCCCGCATGAACACAGGGCACCCACGCGACGTCGACCCGTCGATTACGGGCCAGCCGCACCAGGTGACGGGCAAAGCACCCCGACCTGATGGGCAACACATCGAGGACGCCTGGTAACCCGGCGATCATGCCAGCGGCGGTACGAGAACTCGTACCGCCGCATTCCTTCGCCCGGCCGCCGGGAGGTCCCGCTCAGGCCGCGCCGCGCTGGAGCGCCTCGCACACCGCCGTCGACTCGCGCACGCCCAGTTCGACCGCCCGCCCGCAGTGGGCGATCCAGGCCGCCATGCCCTCCGGGGTGCCGGAGACGTAGCCGTCGAGGGCGGCGAGGTAGGCGGCCCTGCCCAGTTCGGCGTAGCCGACCTCGGCCGGGCAGATCGCCTTCGGGTCCAGGCCGCTGCCGATCAGCACGATCCGCTCGGCCGCGCGCGCGACCAGGCCGTTGTACGACGCGAAGGGACGCAGCGCGATCAGTTCGCCGTGCACCACGGCGGCCGTCACCAGCGCGGGGGCCGAGGTGCCGGCGATGATCAGGTCCGACAGCCCCTCCAACCGGCCGGAGACCTCCCCGGCGTCCGGCAGCGGCAGTTCGATCAGCGGCTCGTCGACCGGCTCGCCGGCCCGGCGCGGCCGGCCGACCTCGTCGGCGTCGCTCGCCGCGGCCACCAGGTGCAGCCGGGCCAGCACCCGCAGCGGCGACTGGCGCCAGATGGACAGCAGTTGCCCCGCCTCGGCGGTGAGCCGCAGGGCCGCGCCCATGACCCGGGCCTCCGCGTCGACGCCGAAGTCGGAGCGGCGCCGCACCTCCTCCAGGGCCCAGTCCGCCCCGGACAGCGCCGCCGAGCCGCGGGCACCGCGCAGCGCCGCCTCGGAGGTGACCTCGTTGCTGCGGCGCCGCATGACCCGGTGCCCGTAGACCCGGTCCACGGCCTTGCGCACGGACTCCACGGATTCGGCCACACCGGGCAGTGAGCCCAGGGCCGCGAGCGGATCTGCGGTCGCGCCTGTCGTACTCATGAGTACGACAGTACGCACCCGGGCGGCCCACCCCACGAAGGAGTGGTCTTCTTCACTTCACCTGACACGTACAGCTATCGCCCGGCTACCCTTTGTGAACATGAAAATTGCTTTCGTCGGGAAGGGCGGGAGCGGCAAGACGACGCTCTCCTCCCTCTTCATCCGTCACCTCACCGCCTCCGGCGCCCCGGTGGTCGCCATCGACGCGGACATCAACCAGCACCTCGGTCCCGCACTCGGCCTCGGCGAGGAGGAGGCGGCGGCGCTGCCCGCCATGGGCGAGCGGCTCACGCTGATCAAGGACTATCTGCGCGGCTCCAACCCGCGCATCGCCTCGTCCGCCACGATGATCAAGACCACCCCGCCCGGCGAGGGCTCGCGGCTGGTCCGGGTGCGGGAGCCCAACCCCGTGTACGACGCCTGCGCGCGTCCGGTGGAACTCGACGGCGGCGCCGTCCGCCTGATGGTCACCGGCCCCTTCACGGACGCCGACCTGGGGGTCGCCTGCTACCACTCCAAGACCGGAGCGGTGGAGCTGTACCTGAACCACCTCGTCGACGGTCCGGACGAGTACGTCGTGGTCGACATGACGGCCGGTTCGGACTCCTTCGCGTCCGGCATGTTCACCCGCTTCGACATGACGTTCCTCGTCGCCGAACCGACCCGGAAGGGGGTCTCCGTCTACCGCCAGTACAAGGAGTACGCCCGGGACTTCGGCGTCGCCCTGAAGGTCGTCGGCAACAAGATCCACGAACCGGACGACATCGACTTCCTGCGCGCGGAGGTCGGGGACGACCTGCTCGTGACGGTCGGGCGCTCGGACTGGGTGCGCGCCATGGAGAAGGGCCGCCCGCCCCGGTTCGACCGCCTGGAGGAGGCCAACACCCGCGCCCTGGAGACGCTCAGGGCCGCCGTGGACGCCACCTACGAACGGCGCGACTGGGAGCGCTACACCCGCCAGATGGTGCACTTCCACCTGAAGAACGCCGAGGCCTGGGGGAACGAGCGCACCGGGGCCGACCTGGCGGCGCAGGTCGACCCCGACTTCGTGCTCGGCGAGAGTGTGGCGGCGCCCGTCTGACGCCTACCGCTGTTCCGCCGGCGCCCCGGGCACTCCCCTGGGCGCCGGGGCCGGGCTGCCGGACAGGAAGGACGCCCAGCCCTGCCGGGGCGCCTCGCCGACCTCCAGGGAGCGCAGCCGCGCCAGGGTCCGCGGGTCCTGGGCGTCCAGCCAGTCGGCCAGTTGCCGGAAGGAGACGCAGCGCACCTCGGGCTTGCCGCACACCTCCCGCACCACCTCTTCCACGGCGCGCATGTAGGTGCCGCCGTTCCAGGACTCGAAGTGGTTGCCGATGACCAGGGGCGCGCGGTTGCCGTCGTAGGCGCGGTAGAAACCCTTGAGGAGGCCGTCGCGCATCTGGTCGCCCCAGTAGTCGAACTTGTCGGGGTCGCCCTGGGTCTGGGTGCCGGACTGGCTGACCATGAAGTTGTAGTCCATGGTCAGCTGCTCATAGGTGTGGCCGGGGAAGGGCACCAGTTGCATCGACAGGTCCCACAGGCCCTCCTTCTTCTTGGGCCAGACCTGGTCGTTGACTCCGCTGGAGTCGTAGCGGAAGCCGAGGTCGCGGGCGGCCTTGACGAAGTTCTTCCGCCCTTCCAGACAAGGGGTGCGGGCGCCGATCAGCTCCTTGTCGTAGTCGAAGGGCAGCGGGTCCGCCTGCCGCATGCCGGTGTTGCTCCGCCAGGACTTCACGAACTCCTTGGCCTGGGCGATCTCGCTCTTCCACTCGGCCACCGACCAGGTGCCCACCCCGCCGTCGGGCCCGCAGAAATGGCCGTTGAAGTGGGTGCCGATCTCGTTGCCCTCCAGCCAGGCCAGCCGCAGTTGCTCCAGGGTGTCGGTGATGCCCCGCTCGTCGTTGAACCCGATGTCCGAGCGGCCCGGATCGTGCTGCGGCGGCTTGTAGAGGTCGCGCTTCTCCTCCGGCAGCATGTACACGCCGCTGAGGAAGTACGTCATGGTCGCGTTGTTCGCCTTGGCGACCTGGCGGAAGTGCGAGAACAGCTTCTGGCTGTCCTCACCCGCGCCGTCCCAGGAGAACACGACGAACTGCGGGGGTTTCTGACCGGGACTCAGCCGCTCCGGCACGGGCAGCCGCGGCTGGGCCCCGGTGTACGCGGTGGATCCGTCGCCGATCGGCCGGAACACGCTGCCCGGCGCCGGCGCCCCCTGCTCCGGGCCGGGCGCCCCCGGCTTGACGGCGGACGAGTCTCCCGCGCAACCGGCCAGCGACGCGGCACAGACCGCGGCGGCCATGGCGCCGACGGCGATCCTCTGGGTGGCGGCCATGTTCCGCCCACCTTCTTCCTTCTCTCAGGCACACGCTGACTGGGGACTTCTGGTGGTGTGCCGGGCTTGTCCTGGCAGCGCGGCCAAGGTCGCACGGGCCTGAGAAGGAATTAGTACGACAAGCCGATGAAATGACTACTTCATTCCGGAGTGTGATCCCTTGCTCCATTCACCCCGGAAATCTATGCTTTGCCTTTACGTGGCATTACGATTCCTTTACCGAACGCGCCCATTCCACCGACGCGCGCCACCACACCCCGCGGCCGCGACCGCTCACTTGGTGATCTCCACACAGGTCTAAACCAATTTTCCCGTCGACCCTTGTCATCGGGCCCCCGCGTCTGATGAGCTGTGGCCTGGGACACAACGGACACCCTTCGAAAGGGAGATGTCGTGAGCAACGAGAGCCTGGCCAACCTGCTCAAGGAAGAACGCAGGTTCGCGCCCCCCGCCGACCTGGCGGCACACGCCAATGTCACGGCGGAGGCGTATGAACAGGCCAAGGCTGACAGGCTCGGCTTCTGGGCCGAGCAGGCCCGCCGGCTGACCTGGGCCAAGGAACCGACCGAGACGCTGGACTGGTCCAACCCGCCGTTCGCGAAGTGGTTCAAGGACGGCGAGCTGAACGTCGCCCACAACTGCGTGGACCGCCACGTGGAGGCCGGCCACGGCGACCGCGTCGCCATCCACTTCGAGGGCGAGCCCGGCGACAGCCGCGCGATCACCTACGCCGAGCTGAAGGACGAGGTCTCCAGGGCCGCCAACGCCCTGCTGGAGCTGGGCGTGCGCAAGGGCGACCGGGTCGCCATCTACATGCCGATGATCCCGGAGACCGCGATCGCGATGCTGGCCTCGGCCCGGATCGGCGCGGCCCACTCGGTCGTCTTCGGCGGCTTCTCGTCGGACGCGCTCGCAACCCGCATCCAGGACGCGGACGCCAAGGTCGTCATCACCGCCGACGGCGGCTACCGACGCGGCAAGCCGTCCGCGCTCAAGCCGGCCGTGGACGAGGCGCTCGCCAAGGCCGACCAGGTCGAGCACGTCCTGGTGGTGCGCCGCACCGGCCAGGAGGTCGCCTGGGCCGAGGGCCGGGACGTGTGGTGGCACGACCTGGTGGGCCGGCAGTCCGCCGAGCACACCCCGGAGGCGTTCGAGGCCGAGCACCCGTTGTTCATCCTCTACACCTCGGGTACGACGGGGAAGCCGAAGGGCATCCTGCACACCTCCGGCGGCTACCTCACCCAGGCGGCCTACACCCACTGGGCGGTCTTCGACCTCAAGCCGGAGACGGACGTCTACTGGTGCACGGCCGACGTCGGCTGGGTGACCGGGCACTCGTACATCGTGTACGGCCCGCTGGCCAACGGCGCGACCCAGGTGATGTACGAGGGCACCCCGGACACCCCGCACCAGGGCCGGTTCTGGGAGATCGTGCAGAAGTACAAGGTCTCGATCCTCTACACCGCGCCGACCGCGATCCGGACGTTCATGAAGTGGGGCGACGACATCCCCGCCAAGTACGACCTGTCCTCGCTGCGGATCCTCGGCTCGGTGGGCGAGCCGATCAACCCCGAGGCATGGGTCTGGTACCGCAAGCACATCGGCGCCGACCGCGCACCCGTCGTGGACACCTGGTGGCAGACCGAGACCGGCGCCATGATGATCAGCCCGCTGCCCGGTGTCACCGAGACGAAGCCCGGTTCGGCGCAGCGCCCGCTGCCCGGCATCAGCGCGACGGTCGTCGACGACGAGGCGAACGAGGTGCCCGACGGCGGCGGTGGCTACCTGGTGCTGACCGAGCCGTGGCCGTCGATGCTGCGCACCATCTGGCGCGACGACCAGCGGTTCATCGACACCTACTGGTCCCGCTTCGAGGGCAAGTACTTCGCCGGCGACGGCGCGAAGAAGGACGACGACGGGGACATCTGGCTGCTGGGCCGGGTGGACGACGTGATGCTCGTCTCCGGGCACAACATCTCCACCACCGAGGTGGAGTCGGCCCTCGTCTCGCACCCGTCGGTCGCCGAGGCCGCCGTCGTGGGCGCCGCGGACGAGACCACCGGGCAGGCCATCGTCGCCTTCGTCATCCTGCGCGGCTCGGCGTCGGAGACCGAAACGCTCATCGGCGAGCTGCGCAACCACGTCGGCGCCACCCTCGGCCCGATCGCCAAGCCCAAGCGCGTCCTGCCGGTGGCGGAGCTGCCGAAGACCCGCTCCGGCAAGATCATGCGCCGCCTGCTGCGGGACGTCGCCGAGAACCGGCAGCTCGGAGACGTGACCACGCTGACCGACAGCACGGTCATGGACCTCATCCAGACCAAGCTGCCCGCCTCGTCCAGCGAGGACTGAGCGGGACCGGGAGGATTGACACGGCGTCCTCGGGGCACCCGGCGGGCGAACACACGCCGCGTGCCCCGAGGCCCATGGGAAGACCATCGGGCCGGGGCGTGCCATTTTAGGTAAACTAAGGAAAGTGTCACCGCGGTGGCACGTAGGTGCGCCGGGAAGTCTGGTCGGCATGTGAGTTCCGCCTGCCTGCCCCCGGAGGTCTCCCGTGACCGCGCCCCGCACCCCCACCACCGTCCGCAAGGCCCTCGGCCGGCTGTCCCTGCCCGAGCGGACCTTCGTCGCGGACGCACTGCGCACCGAGACCGTCGGCGGCGTCCTGCTGCTCCTCGCCGCCGTGGCCGCCCTGGTCTGGGCGAACGTCCCCGGTCTGCGCCACGGCTATGAGGCGGTCAGCGACTTCCACCTCGGCCCCGGCGCGCTGGGCCTGCACCTGTCCGTCGCCCACTGGGCCGCCGACGGGCTGCTCGCCGTGTTCTTCTTCGTCGCCGGCATCGAACTCAAGCGCGAACTGGTCGCCGGGGACCTGCGCGACCCGAAGGCGGCCGTGCTGCCCGTGGTGGCGGCGCTGTGCGGGATGGCCGTACCCGCGCTCGTCTACGCCCTCACCAACCTGGCCGGGAACGGCTCCCTCAAGGGCTGGGCGGTGCCCACCGCCACCGACATCGCCTTCGCGCTCGCCGTCCTGGCGGTCATCGGCACCTCCCTGCCCAGCGCCCTGCGCGCCTTCCTGCTCACCCTGGCGGTCGTCGACGACCTCTTCGCGATCCTGATCATCGCGGTCTTCTTCACCGACCGGCTGAACCTCGCCGCCCTCGGGGGGGCCGTCGCCGGGCTCGCCGTCTTCTGGCTGCTGCTGCGCAAGGGTGTCCGCGGCTGGTACGTCTACCTCCCGCTCGCCGTCGTCGTCTGGGCGCTGATGTACAACAGCGGCGTGCACGCCACCATCGCCGGCGTGGCGATGGGCCTGATGCTGCGCTGCACCACCCGGGAGGGCGAGGAGCACTCGCCCGGCCAGCGCGTCGAGCACCTGGTGCGGCCCCTGTCGGCCGGGCTCGCCGTACCGCTGTTCGCCCTGTTCAGCGCCGGTGTGTCGCTGTCCGGCGGGGCGCTCGGGGACGTGTTCGGCAAGACCGAGACACTCGGTGTCGTCCTCGGCCTGGTCGTGGGGAAGACGATCGGGATCTTCGGCGGCACCTGGCTGACCGTGCGCTTCACCCGGGCGCGGCTCAGCGAGGAACTGGCGTGGGCCGACGTCTTCGCGATGTCCTCCCTCGCCGGAATCGGCTTCACGGTCTCGCTGCTCATCGGCGAGCTGGCCTTCGGGGGCGACCCCGTCCTCACCGGCGAGGTGAAGGCGGCCGTCCTCACCGGATCGCTGATCGCGGCGGTGTGCGCGACGATGCTGCTGAAGCTGCGCAACGACCGGTACCGCAGGCTGTGCGAGGAGGAGGAGCGCGACGAGGACCTCGACGGCATCCCGGACGTCTACGAACAGGGCGACCCGGCGTACCACCTCCGGATGGCCGAGATCCACGAGCGCAAGGCCGCCGAACACCGGCGGCTGGCCGCCGAGGCACGCCACGGGCTTGCGGAAGTGCCGGGCGGGGCAGGCGAGGAGCGCGACCGTCCGGCATGATCTGACGAGACGGTACAAAACAAGACGGCCGCACGCGCGCGACGGCTACCCGGACAGCCGTACGAGCACCACGGCCGTCCCCGCAGCACATGTGCGGCACGAGACCTCTGAGGGAGAACGCGATGAGCGCACCCGACGGCAGCCCGGTCGGCGCCGAACGCAGCATCGGCCAGCTGTTCGCCTCGGCGACGACCGAATTGTCGGCGCTGGTGCACGACGAGATCGCGCTGGCCAAGGCCCAGCTCAAGCAGGACGTGAAGCGCGGCGCGGTGAGCGGCGGCGCCTTCTCGATGGCGGGCGCGGTCCTGGTGTTCTCCCTGCCGATGCTCAACTTCGCCCTGGCGTACGGCATCCGGACCTGGAGCCACTGGAACCTGGCGATCTGCTTCGTGCTGTCCTTCGCGGCCAACGTGCTGGTCGCCGGCCTGCTCGGGCTCATCGGCCTGGTGTTCGCGAAGAAGGCCAAGCGGGGCAAGGGTCCGCAGAAGGTGGCCGCCTCGATGAAGGAGTCGGCGGGCGTCCTGCAGAACGCCAAGCCGCACCCGCGTCCGGAGCTGGGCGACGAGCCGGCTCCCGCCGCCCTCGAGGCTGTGGCACGCTCGTCGTCATGACGGACCCCGCCGCCCCCTCCCCCGTGCGGATCGACCTCCCCGACGGGAGGCGGGTCACGCACCGGGACGTCGCCGCCAACGGCGCCCGCTTCCACATCGCGGAGCTGGGCGACGGCCCCCTGGTGCTGTTCCTGCACGGCTTCCCGCAGTTCTGGTGGACATGGCGGCACCAGCTGGCAGCGCTCGCCGACGCGGGCTACCGGGCGGTGGCGATGGACCTGCGGGGCGTCGGCGGCAGCGACCGCACGCCCCGCGGGTACGACCCGGCCAACCTGGCGCTCGACGTCACCGGGGTGATCCGCTCGCTCGGCGAGCCGGACGCCGCGCTGGTCGGCCACGACCTCGGCGGCTACCTGGCGTGGACGGCGGCGGCCATGCGCCCCAAGCTGGTGCGGCGCCTGGCGGTGGTGTCCATGCCGCACCCGCGGCGCTGGCGCGCGGCGATGCTGCGGGACGCCCGGCAGACCGCCGCCAACTCCTACGTCTGGGGCTTCCAGCGGCCGTGGCTGCCCGAGCGCCAACTGACCGCCGACGACGGCGCGCTGGTGGGCCGGTTGATCCGGGAGTGGTCCGGGCCCCGGCCGCCGGAGGACGCGGCCGTGGAGGCGTACCAGCGGGCCATGTGCATCCCCTCCACGGCGCACTGCTCCATCGAGCCGTACCGCTGGCTGGTGCGTTCCCTGGCCCGCCCGGACGGTGTGCAGTTCTACCGCCGGATGAAGCGGCCCGTCCGGGTGCCGACGCTGCATCTGCACGGCTCGCTGGACCCGGTGACCCGCACCCGCAGCGCGGCCGGTTCCGGCGAGTACGTCGAAGCCCCCTACCGCTGGCGCCTGTTCGACGGTCTCGGCCACTTCCCGCACGAGGAGGACCCGGCCGCGTTCTCCGCCGAACTGGTCAACTGGCTGAAGGACCCCGAGCCGGACCGGTGACCGTTTGGTGAGGGTTCCGGCGCGTTCGGCATCCGGTTCCCCCACAGTTGTCCCCTGAATCGCCACATGCCCTGCGCATAGGCCAATTAGGGGGCGCGCGGGTGGTTATCGACCTTCGGGCGGGGGCACACGTCGGGGTATGGGCTGGACGCACGACTACAGTGACGCACCCCGCAACCGCCGCTCGGCCATGGGTCCGGGCACGCCCCAGCGGGTCGTTCCGCAACTCGCGGCAGGCGACCCGCGGGTGGGGATCCCGCGTATCCTGCGCCGCCGGGCCCGCTGGGTCTCGATGCGTCTGCGCCACGCGCGGAGCTGACGCCCGCGCGCCGTCCTACAGCGCGCAGCTGTCCGTCCCCACCTGCTCGTTCGCCGTACGCCCCCGCTCGATGTCGGCCCGGATCTCGTCCGCCGTCAGCGCGTACCCCGTGTCCGCGTCGTCGAGCGATTTGGCGAACACCACGCCGTACACCTCCCCGTCCGGAGTGAGCAGCGGGCCACCGGAGTTGCCCTGCCGGACGACGGCGTACAGGGAGTAGACATCGCGGCGGACCGTGCCGCGGTGGTAGATGTCCGGGCCGTTGGCCGTGATGCGCCCGCGCACGCGCGCGGCGCGCACGTCGTACGCCCCGTTCTCCGGGAAGCCCGCGACGATCGCGCCGTCCCCGCCGGCCGCGTCCTCGCGGGTGAACCGCAGCGCCGTCGCCCTCAGGTCGGGCACGTCGAGCACGGCGATGTCGCGCTCCCAGTCGTACAGCACCACCCTGGCGTCGTACTTGCGGCCCTCACCGCCTATCTGCACCCGCGGCGCGTCCACCCCGCCGACCACGTGCGCGTTGGTCATCACCCGGCGGTCGGCGAAGACGAAGCCGGAGCCCTCCAGGACCTTGCCGCAGCTCTGGGCGGTCCCGGTGACCTTGACGATGGAGCGCTGGGCGCGCTGGGCGACCGGGCTGCCCGCGAGGGCCTGGTCCGGCGGCCGCACGTCCTTGATCGGCTCGTCGGCGAACGGGCTGAAGACCTGCGGGAAGCCGTTCTGGGCGAGTACGGACGAGAAGTCGGCGAACCAGGTGTCGGCCTGCGCGGGCAGCGCCCGGGAGACGCCGAGCAGCACCTTGGAGCCGCGGACCTCCTTGCCGAGCGTGGGCAGGGTCGTGCCGGCCAGGGCTGAGCCGATCAGCCAGGCCACCAGGAGCATCGCGACGACGTTGACCAGCGCGCCGCCCGTGGCGTCCAGGGCGCGGGCCGGGGACCAGGTGATGTACCGGCGCAGTTTGTTGCCGAGGTGGGTGGTCAGGGCCTGGCCCACGGAGGCGCACACGATGACGACGACCACGGCCACGACCGCGGCGGTGGTCCCGACCTCCTCCTTGCCGGTCATGGCGTCCCAGATCACCGGCAGCGTGTACACGGCGAGGAGGCCCCCGCCCAGGAACCCGGTCACCGACAGGATGCCGACGACGAAGCCCTGGCGGTAACCCACCACCGCGAACCACACGGCCGCGACGAGCAACAGGATGTCCAGCACGTTCACCGCTTCAGGCCTCGCCTACTCACTCCGCTCCCAGCAGTTCGGCCGGGCCCCGGGGCCGCCCCCCGGGGATACCGCACGGGGATCACCCTGTCACGCGTGCCAGTCGAGCGGGACCTGCTTCCCCCGGTCCCAGGGACGCTCCCAGCCCGCGTAGTGCAGCAGGCGGTCGATCACGCCGGCCGTGAAGCCCCACACCAGGGCCGATTCGACCAGGAACGCCGGACCGCTGTGGCCCCTGGGGTGGACGGCGGTGGCGCGGTTTGCGGGGTCCGTGAGATCCGCCACCGGCACGGTGAAGACGCGGGCCGTCTCGTTCGGGTCGACCACGGCGACCGGGCTGGGCTCGCGCCACCAGCCCAGCACGGGCGTGACGACGAAGCGGCTGACCGGGATGTACAGCCGGGGCAGCACCCCGAAGAGCTGTACGCCCGAGGGGTCGAGCCCGGTCTCCTCGCGCGCCTCGCGCAGCGCGGCCCGCAGAGGCCCGTCGCCCAGCGGATCGCCGTCCTCCGGATCCAGCGCGCCGCCCGGGAAGGACGGCTGGCCGGCGTGCGAGCGCAGGGAGCCCGCGCGTTCCATGAGGAGCAGCTCCGGGCCGCGTTCCCCCTCGCCGAACAGGATCAGCACGGCCGACTGCCGCCCCGAGCCGTTCTCCGGCGGCAGGAAGTGGCTCATCTGCGTCGGCTCGATCGTCTCCACGACGTCCACGACCGGCGCCAGCCAGTTCGGCAGCCCCGCCCTGCTGAGCGTCAGCGGGCCGCCCTGTGTGTCGCTCGTCCTCGTCATCGCCACCCCCGTCGTCCTGCCCTCTCCAACGCCCGAGGACACCGAGATCGTTCCGTCACGCGGCCCCCAGGGGCGGCGCCGGAGTGCCGCCGGCGTCCAGGTAGGCCTGCGGGGGCTTCAGGCGCTGGCCCGGGAAACCGCCCTTCTCGTACTTGAGCAGCTTCTTCGCCTTCTCCGGGTCGGTCTCGCCCTCGCCGTACGCCGGGCAGAGCGGGGCGATGGGGCAGGCGCCGCAGGCGGGCTTGCGGGCGTGGCAGATGCGCCGGCCGTGCCAGATGACGTGGTGGGACAGGTCGGTCCACTCGCTCTTCGGGAAGAGCGCGCCGACGGCGGCCTCGATCTTGTCGGGGTCGGTCTCGTCGGTCCACTGCCAGCGCCGGACGAGCCGCTGGAAGTGGGTGTCCACGGTGATCCCGGGCCGGCCGTAGGCGTTGCCGAGGACGACGAAGGCCGTCTTGCGGCCCACGCCGGGCAGCGTGACCAGGTCCTCCAGCCGTCCGGGCACCTCGCCGCCGAAGTTCTCGACGAGCGCCTTGGAGAGCCCTATGACCGACCTGGTCTTGGCCCGGAAGAAGCCGCAGGGGCGCAGGATCTGCTCGACGTCCTCCGGGTTGGCGGCAGCGAGGTCCTCGGGGGCGGGGTACCGGCTGAAGAGCGCCGGGGTGGTCTGGTTGACGCGCAGGTCGGTGGTCTGGGCCGACAGCACGGTGGCGACCAGCAGCTGGAAGGGGTTCTCGAAGTCCAGCTCGGGGTGGGCGTAGGGGTACACCTCGGCCAGTTCGCGGTTGATGCGGCGGGCGCGGCGGACCAGGGCGGTGGGGGACTCGCCGCCCGGCGGCCGGACGGCGATCTTCTTGACGGGCGCGGCCTTCCTGACGGCGGCCTCGGCGGGGACGACCGCGTCGGCGGGCTTCACCTTCCTGGCGACGGCTTTGGCGGGGGCCGGCTTCCGGGCGGACGCGCTCTTCTTCGCGACGGCCCCGGAAGGAGCGGCCTTCTTCGCGGCGGCCCCGGAGGAGGCGGCCTTCTTGGCGGGTGCGCTCTTCTTCGCCGCCGCACTCTTCTTCGCCGGTGCCGCCTTCTTCCCGGCCTCCGTCGTGTCCGCCGCCTTCTTCGCGGCCGCCGCCTTCTTCATGCCCTCCGCCTTCTTCACGGGCGTGGCCTCCTCGGCGGCCTCCCCTTCCGCACCGACAGGCTTTTTAGCCGATTTGCGCGTTTTACTACTTCCCTCGGGCGTGCGTTCGCCCACAGCGGAATCGCGACGTACAACCACCCGCCCAGCCCCCTTGGCCTGTGCTCTCACCGGCGATTTGGACACCCGGCCAGCCTAAAGCCCGGCACCGACATCCGCCCCGGACCCGGCGCAGCGGCCCCCGATCGGACCCCTGACGCATACCCCGGGAGACCGGTGCGGCATCCTTGTGACAGATCACACTGTTTGGACCGTCCGGCAAAATGGGGAACACGGTCCCCTGGCACACGGGGGAGCAAGATCCCCTGAGCAGGTCGACAAGGAGAGAACTCGTGGACGACGTTCTGCGGCGCAACCCGCTCTTCGCGGCTCTCGACGACGAGCAGGCCGCGGAGCTTCGCGCCTCCATGAGTGAGGTGACCCTCGCCCGCGGCGACTCCCTGTTCCACGAGGGCGACCCCGGGGACCGGCTGTACGTCGTGACCGAGGGCAAGGTCAAGCTGCACCGCACTTCCCCCGACGGCCGCGAGAACATGCTCGCCGTCGTCGGCCCCGGCGAACTCATCGGCGAACTGTCGCTGTTCGACCCGGGTCCCCGTACGGCCACCGCGACCGCCCTGACCGAGGTCAAGCTGCTCGGTCTCGGCCACGGCGACCTCCAGCCCTGGCTGAACGCCCGCCCCGAGGTGGCC
The DNA here is from genome assembly GCF_055583025.1 of Streptomyces sp. NPDC104831. Classification (NCBI taxonomy): domain Bacteria; kingdom Bacillati; phylum Actinomycetota; class Actinomycetes; order Kitasatosporales; family Streptomycetaceae; genus Streptomyces; species Streptomyces sp. NPDC104831. Next base: position 9,121 of record NZ_JBVJOT010000019.1, on the reverse strand, counting down.
GGCGCCCTGCTGCGGGCCGTCGCCCGCCGGCTGCGCAAGACCAACGACGCCATGTCCGACCTGGTCTTCTCCGATGTGCCCGGCCGGGTCGCCCGCGCCCTGCTGGACCTGTCGCGCCGCTTCGGCGTGCAGTCCGAGGAGGGCATCCACGTCGTCCACGACCTGACCCAGGAGGAGCTGGCCCAGCTGGTCGGCGCCTCCCGCGAGACGGTGAACAAGGCCCTCGCGGACTTCGCCCAGCGCGGCTGGCTGCGCCTGGAGGCGCGGGCCGTGATCCTGCTGGACGTGGAGCGGCTGGCCAAGAGGTCGCGCTGACACCGTCCCCGGCCGTACGCCGACGGGGCCCCGCTCCCACGAGCCGGGCCCCGCTGCCGTGTCCGGGCGCCCGGCACCGCGGGGCCGGGGACTCACCCCGCACGCACGCGTGCCCGGCACCGGCTCCCTCCCGGGCGTCCCTCTCCGTGCCACCCCGTCGGTGCTAGATCAGCCCGTGCTCGCCGAGGTACTCCATCTGGGCCCGGACCGACAGTTCCGCCGCCGGCCACAGGGAGCGGTCCACGTCGGCGTAGACGTGGGCGACGACCTCGGCCGGGGTGCGGTGGCCGTTCTCGACCGCGGTCTCCACCTGGGCGAGCCGGTGCGCGCGGTGGGCGAGGTAGAACTCCACGGCGCCCTGGGCGTCCTCCAGGACCGGCCCGTGGCCCGGCAGGACGGTGTGCACGCCGTCGTCCACCGTGAGGGACCGCAGCCGCCGCAGGGAGTCCAGGTAGTCCCCGAGCCTGCCGTCCGGGTGCGCCACGACCGTCGTACCGCGCCCGAGGACGGTGTCGCCGGTCAGCACCGCCCGGTCGGCCGGGAGGTGGAAGGACAGCGAGTCCGCGGTGTGCCCGGGGGTCGGTACGACCCGCAGCTCCAGCCCGCCCACGGTGACCACGTCCCCCGCGGCCAGGCCCTCGTCGCCGAGCCGCAGGGCCGGATCGAGGGCGCGCACGCGCGTGCCGGTCAGTTCGGCGAACCGGGCGGCACCCTCGGCGTGGTCGGGGTGACCGTGGGTCAGGAGGGTCAGGGCTATGCGCCTGCCGGCCTTCTCCGCCGTGTCCACGACGTTGCGCAGGTGGCCGTCGTCCAGCGGCCCCGGGTCGATCACCACGGCCAGCTCGGAACCGGGCTCGGCGACGATCCAGGTGTTCGTGCCGTCCAGGGTCATCGCGGAGGCGTTGGGCGCGAGGACGTTGACCGCCCGTTCGGTGGCCGGCCCGGACAGGGCCCCGCCCCGGGGCTGGCCCGGCAGCGCGCTTGCGTCGGTCATGCGGGGCCTCCACCGGTGGTCGAAGGGGTGTGCGCGGGCCTGGCCGGGCGCGGGCCGGCCGACGGAGCGCCCGCCGGTGCCCCGGACGCCGCGGGCGTCACAGGAGCCGTCGCCGGCTCGGCGGCCGTCGGCGCCGCGGGTGGCGCCGTCGTCGGCTCGGTGGCCGTCGGGATGTGCTTGGTGAACTCCTCGTGCCCCGGCCAGGAGAGGACGATCTCGTCGCCCCGGAGGCGGGCGCTCGCCCGTACCGGCGTCATCTCGCGCGCGGGTGCGGCGGCCAGTGCCTCGGCGGCACTGCGGAAGGGCAGCAGCTGGCGCAGGGCGGCGATGGTGGGCGGCATCATCAGCAGCTCGCCCCTGTCGTACCCGGCGGCGGCCTCGGCGGGGCGGATCCACACCGTGCGGTCGGCCTCCGTGGAGGCGTTGCGGGTGCGCTGCCCCTCGGGGAGTGCGGCCACGAAGAACCACGTGTCGTAGCGGCGGGCCTCGAATTCCGGGGTGATCCAGCGGGCCCAGGCGCCCAGCAGGTCCGAGCGCAGCACCAGGCCGCGCCGGTCGAGGAACTCGGCGAAGGACAGCTCACGCGCGACCAGGGCGGCACGGTCGGCCTCCCAGTCGTCCCCGGTGGTGTCGCCGACGACCGAGTCCGCACCGGGCCCGGCGAGCAGCACTCCGGCCTCCTCGTACGTCTCCCGTACGGCCGCGCAGACGATCGCCTGGGCGCTCGCCGCGTCGACGCCGAGCCGCTCGGCCCACCACGCGCGCGGGGGGCCCGCCCAGCCGATCCGGCGGTCGTCGTCCCGGGGGTCGACGCCGCCCCCGGGATACGCGTACGCGCCTCCGGCGAAGGCCATGGAGGCGCGTCTGCGCAGCATGTGGACGACCGGGCCGTCCGGGGTGTCCTTCAGGAGCAGGACCGTGGCCGCGCGCTTCGGGGTCACCGGCGTGAGCGTGCCGTCCGCGAGCGCGCGGATGCGCTCCGGCCACTCCGGCGGATACCACTGACCGTTCGCCATGGCCGGAGGCTATCCCGTACCGGGCGATTGTTCGAGAGGTGCCCGGGGCCGGCGGGGAGGGCGGGTACGGCGCGGGCCTACTGGGCCAGCTCCACCTGGATCTCGACCTCGACCGGCGCGTCCAGCGGCAGTACCGCGACGCCGACCGCGCTGCGGGCGTGCACGCCCTTCTCGCCCAGGACCTCGCCGAGCAGTTCGCTGGCGCCGTTGACGACACCGGGCTGCCCGGTGAAGTCGGCCGCCGAGGCGACGAAGCCGACGACCTTCACCACGCGCGCGATACCGTCCAGGTCGCCGACGACGGACTTCACGGCGGCCAGCGCGTTCAGCGCGCAGGTGCGGGCCAGCTCCTTGGCCTCCTCCGGCGTGACCTCGGCGCCCACCTTGCCGGTGACCGGCAGCTTGCCCTCCGCCATCGGCAGCTGGCCGGCGGTGTAGACGTACGCGCCGGACCGCACGGCCGGCTGGTAGGCGGCCAGCGGCGGGACCACCTCGGGCAGGGTCAGACCCAGCTCGGCCAGTTTGGCCTCGACCGCGCTCACGCCTGCTTCTCCCGCTTCAGGTAGGCCACGAGCTGCTCGGGGTTCGGCCCGGGCACGACCTGGACGAGCTCCCAGCCGTCCTCGCCCCAGGTGTCCAGAATCTGCTTCGTGGCATGGACGAGCAGCGGCACGGTTGCGTATTCCCACTTGGTCATGGGCCGACTGTAGCCGCTGTGGCCACAGGGACGGTGACCTGCGTTATCCACAGGCCCGCGCGTGCCCGTCGGCCGGACTGGTTAGTCTCGAAGATGTGAGCAGGCTCCAGGTCGTCAGCGGCAAGGGCGGGACCGGAAAGACGACGGTCGCCGCCGCACTCGCGCTGGCCCTCGCGACCGAGGGGAAGCGGACGCTTCTCGTCGAGGTCGAGGGCCGGCAGGGCATCGCCCAGCTCTTCGAGACGGAGGCGTTGCCCTATGAGGAGCGGAAGATCGCGGTCGCTCCGGGCGGCGGGGAGGTGTACGCCCTCGCCATAGACCCCGAACTGGCCCTTCTGGACTATCTCCAGATGTTCTACAAACTCGGGAGCGCGGGCCGGGCCCTGAAGAAGCTCGGCGCGATCGACTTCGCCACCACCGTCGCGCCCGGCCTCCGGGACGTCCTGCTGACCGGCAAGGCGTGCGAGGCCGTGCGCCGCAAGGACCGGTCGGGCGGGTTCGTGTACGACTACGTGGTCATGGACGCCCCGCCGACCGGCCGGGTCACCCGCTTCCTGAACGTGAACGACGAGGTGGCGGGCCTCGCGAAGATCGGTCCGATACACAATCAGGCGCAGGCGGTGATGCGGGTGCTGAAGTCGCCGGAGACGGCGGTGCACCTGGTGACGCTGCTGGAGGAGATGCCGGTCCAGGAGACCGCCGACGGCATCGCGGAACTCCGCGCGGCCCGGCTGCCGGTCGGCCGGGTCATCGTGAACATGGTCCGGCCGCGGGTGCTGGACGCGGCCGGCCTGGAACTCGTGCGGACCGTGGAGCGTTCCTCTGTCGCCAAGGCGCTCTCGGCGGCCGGTCTGGGCGGGGCCCGGCGCGGCGGGAACGCCGAGCGGCTGGTGGACCCGCTGCTGGAGCAGGCCGCGGAGTACGCCGAGCGGTACGCGCTGGAGCAGGAGCAGCGCGCGGTCCTCACCGAGCTGGGCCTGCCGCTGCACGAACTGCCGCTGCTCGCCGAGGGCATGGACCTGGCGAGCCTGTACGAACTCGCCACCGAGCTGCGGAAGCAGGGGTTGTCATGAGTGCGGACCCGGCCGAGGCATCCGAGACGGCGGAGGGGCCCGAGGAGGGCGAGGAGCTGGAGGAGACCGGGGAGGGCCGCCGGCTCTCCCCGGCGCGCGGGCTGGACGTGGACCCGCTGCTGGACGACCCGAAGACCCGGATCGTGGTGTGCTGCGGCTCGGGCGGGGTCGGCAAGACGACGACCGCGGCGGCCCTCGGGCTGCGGGCCGCCGAACGGGGCCGCAAGGTGGTCGTCCTCACCATCGACCCGGCCAGGCGGCTGGCCCAGTCGATGGGCATCGACTCCCTCGACAACGTGCCCCGCAGGGTGAAGGGCACCGAGGGCGACGGCGAGCTGCACGCCATGATGCTCGACATGAAGCGCACCTTCGACGAGGTCGTGGAGGCGCACGCGGACCCCGCGCGGGCCGCCGCGATCCTGGCGAACCCCTTCTACCAATCGCTCTCGGCGGGCTTCGCGGGCACGCAGGAGTACATGGCGATGGAGAAGCTGGGCCAGCTGCGGGCGAAGGACGAGTGGGACCTGATCGTGGTCGACACCCCGCCGTCCCGTTCGGCGCTGGACTTCCTGGACGCGCCCAAGCGGCTCGGCTCCTTCCTGGACGGCCGGCTCATCCGGCTGCTGACCGCTCCGGCCAAGCTCGGCGGCCGGGCCGGGATGGCCTTCCTCAACGTCGGCATGTCGATGATGACCGGCACGCTCGGCAAGCTGCTGGGCGGTCAGCTGCTGAAGGACGTGCAGACCTTCGTGGCCGCGATGGACACCACCTTCGGCGGCTTCCGCACCCGAGCGGACGCCACCTACAAGCTCCTCCAGGCGCCCGGCACGGCGTTCCTGGTGGTGGCGGCCCCGGAGCGGGACGCGCTGCGCGAGGCGGCGTACTTCGTGGAGCGGCTGGCCGCGGAGAAGATGCCACTGGTGGGCCTGGTGCTGAACCGCGTCCATGGCAGCGGGGCCGGCCGGCTGTCGGCCGAGCGGGCGCTCGCCGCCGCGGAAAATCTTGAGGACCCCCGCATTGTGGATCAGGGGGACGGGAAAGCTGGACTTCGTAACTCTCCTGACACGCACGGCAGTTCACCATCCCAGGCACCGGAGACCGCAGCTCCCGCTCCCGAGGAAGGCTCCCCCGCCGACACGGAGCGCTCGGTCGACCGGCTCACCGCGGGCCTGCTGAGGCTGCACGCCGAACGCATGCGGGTGCTCGCGCGCGAGCGGCGCACACGCGACCGCTTCATCGCCCGCCATCCCGAGGTGGCGGTGGTCGAGGTACCCGCGCTGCCCGGTGACGTCCACGACCTCGTGGGCCTGCGTGACATCGGAGACCGGATGGCGGCGCCCGAAGGGCCGGAACGGACGGAGCACATATAGGCACCCGCAGCACACGGCGTACTCCGGCGCGGAGGGACACGCGTACGGCGCGTGCGAGGCACCCGGTCGTCGCGCCCGCGGCTCAGGCACGGCAGCCGTACGCCCGGTCACCCGCGACCGGTCGTACCGGCCCTGTGCGCTGACCCGGGCTTCACGGGGCGCATCCGACGGGGGTCCTGGCCTTGAGGGGTTCCTCGCCAGGCGGACCGAAGGGTTCCCCACCTTGCGAGGCGAGCCTGAAGGGGGAGGCCCTCAGCTCACCGCGGCGTAGTTCTCGTACACCTCGTCGTTGTCGAGGGACACGATTCCCGCTCCCCGCTCGTACTCCGAGCGGGCGGTTTCCAGGAGTCTGCGCCAGGAGGTCACGGTGGGGCGCCGGCGCAGCAGCGCACGGCGCTCGCGCTCCGTCATGCCTCCCCACACGCCGAACTCGACGCGGTTGTCCAGCGCGTCGGCCAGGCACTCGGTGCGTACCGGGCATCCGGTGCACACCGCCTTGGCCCTGTTCTGCGCTGCTCCCTGAACGAACAGTTCATCCGGATCGGTAGTGCGGCAGGCGGCCTGCGCACTCCAGTCGGTTACCCAGCCCATACCGGCGCCGTCCTCTCCCGAATCGAGGCTCCCCCACGGCGGCAGCGGCATATTCACCGCCGCCAGTTGAGGACGTTACGGAAGGTGGGGACCGTGCAACACCCCCTTCGGGCCCAATCTTGAATGGCCCGAACGGACTATGGGTAAGCGGCAGATCACCCGCGGGAGTGAGCTGAGGACATGCGTGATCATCCCGGCAAACCGGGGCAGTCGCGGTGTGTCACACCGTGCGTGGGGCGGCACTCGGGCCCGCCCCCGGGGGAAGAAGGGCCGTTCTCCGGGAATTCCCGGCCGGATCCGGAACGATTCGGGGTCGTCGGACGTAGGGAGAGGTGACCGCACGGCTGTGACAGTTGAGAGCAGCTTAGGCCAACGCCTGCGCGTGTGTCCGGTGAATGGGAACGGAGACGTCCCTCTTTGCCGGGCCATGACGGAGGCCGGCGCCCCGGCCGGCCCTCGGGCGGTACGTCACGATCGGCACTCGGAACATCCCGACAAGCGGTCGCTCCCTCGGAACGCTCAACAGTACGGATTAGGCTGCCTCCATGCCAAAGAAGCGCTCGGGCGGTGGTCTGTCGCCCATGCAGCAGGCCGCCAAGTTCCTCGGTGTCAGTGTGCTCGCCGGAGCCGTCATGGCGGGCATCGCGCTGCCAGCGGCCGGCGCGCTGGGCCTTGCGGCCAAGGGCTCGGTCAAGGGGTTCGACGACATCCCGGCCAACCTGAAAAGTCCCCAGCTGAGCCAGCGCACCACCATCCTGGACAGCCACGGCAAGCAGATCGCGACCGTCTACTCCCGCGACCGCACGGTGGTGGACCTCAAGGACATCTCGCCGTACATGCAGAAGGCGATCGTCGCGATCGAGGACTCGCGCTTCTACAAGCACGGCGCCGTCGACCTCAAGGGCGTGCTGCGCGCCGTCAACAAGAACGCGCAGGAGGGCGGGGTCGCCCAGGGTGCCTCCACGCTCACCCAGCAGCTGGTGAAGAACTACTTCATCGAAGAGGCCGGTGACGACCCGACGAAGGTCGCCGAGGCCACCCAGCAGACGCTGGGCCGCAAGATCCGCGAGCTGAAGTACGCCATCCAGATCGAGGACAAGCTCGGCAAGAAGAAGATCCTCGAGAACTACCTGAACATCACTTTCTTCGGCGAGCAGGCCTACGGCGTCGAAGCCGCCTCCCAGCGCTACTTCTCCAAGCACGCCAAGGACCTGACCCTCCCCGAGTCGGCGCTGCTGGCGGGCATCGTGCAGTCCCCGAGCCGCTACGACCCGGTCAACGACGAGGCCGAGGCCACCAAGCGGCGCAACGTCGTGCTCCAGCGGATGGCGGAGCTGGGCGACATCTCCCAGAAGGAGGCCGACCAGGCGAAGGGGAAGCCGCTCGGCCTGCACACCAGCCGCCCCAAGAACGGCTGCATCACCGCGGTCAAGGGCGCCGGCTTCTTCTGTGACTACGTCCGCCAGGTCGTCCTCACCGACCCGGTCTTCGGCAAGACCAAGGAGAAGCGGGCCAAGCTCTGGAACCGCGGCGGCCTGACGATCCGTACGACGCTCGACCCGCAGGCGCAGCAGTCCGTGCAGGAGTCCATCAAGGACCACGTCTACAAGAGCGACGCCGTGGCGACCGCCGCGACCGTCGTCGAGCCGGGCACCGGCAGGATCCTCGCCATGGGCCAGTCCCGCCCGTACGGCGTCAACGTCAACAACGACGAGACGACGATCAACCTGTCCGTGAACCAGGACATGGGCGGCGGCGCCGGCTACCAGCCCGGCTCCACGTTCAAGCCGATCGTCGCCGCGGCGGCCGTCGAGGGCGGCAAGCCCGCGACGCAGGAGTACTCGTCGCCGTACGAGATGCCGTACCCGAGCCCGGTGGCCGCGTGCGACGGCAAGGTGTGGCGCAACGACCCGAACCGGCCGGCCAAGCTGAAGAACGAGAGCGACTCGGAGCGCGGCCCGTACGGCATGGCGGAGGCCACCGCGAAGTCGGTCAACACCTACTACGTCCAGCTGATCAGTGACATCGGCATCTGCCCGGTCGTCGACATGGCGAAGAAGATGGGCGTGGCGCGGGCGGACGGCCGCAAGATCGACCAGGCGCCCTCCATCGCGCTCGGCACCCAGGAGATGTCCCCGCTGACGATGGCGAGCGCGTACGCAGCCTTCGCCTCGCGCGGCATGTACTGCACCCCGGTCGCCATCGAGTCGGTCAGCCAGAGGGCCGGCAGCGAGCAGAGGTCCCTCCGGGTGCCGAAGTCGACCTGCTCACGGGCGATGTCGGAGAACACCGCGGACACGATCAGCACGCTCCTCAAGGGCGTGGTCGAGGACGGCACGGGCCAGCAGGCCGGTCTCGGCAGCCGCCCGAGCGCGGGCAAGACGGGTACGACGGACGAGCGCTTCGCGGCCTGGTTCGTCGGCTACACCCCGAACATGGCGGGCGCGGTCTGGGTTGGCGACCCGCAGCACAAGCGCAAGATGACCAACATCACCATCGGCGGCGTCCCGCACGACAAGGTCTACGGCGGCGAGGTCCCGGGCCCGATCTGGCGCGACATGATGTCCGGCGCGCTGGAGGGCAAGCCGGCGCCGGACTTCCACCTGATCGACCTCCCCGACGACTCGCACGACGAGGACGACCGGGAAAAAGGCGACCGGGGCGCGACGGACGACCACAACGGGGACGCGACCGGGCAGACGACCGGGGGGCTGATCGGCGGCCTGACCAACGGGGGCACCGCTGACGGCGGCACGACCGCCGGCGCCCTCGGCGGCTCGTTCCCGACGCCGACGTTCTCGCTCCCCGGGAACCTCGTCCAGGGGCAGGGGGACGGCTGGAACGGCGGCCGCAACGGCAACGGCCGTGGGGGCGGCCGGCACTAGCCGGGACCCGGATTCCTTCCGGTACGACGGTGACCGGGTGCCGGTCGGCGCGGCGGGGGGGGGGGCCCGGGGGGGGGGGGGGGGGCGCGGGGGGGGGGGGGGGGGGAGGAACACACAACGGGGGGGGGGGGGGGAACGACGACCATAAAAAAGGGAAGACCCGCAGCCGCGGTGGGGGAG
>NZ_JBVJOT010000018.1:31741-139980 GCF_055583025.1 Streptomyces sp. NPDC104831 | reverse complement strand
CGCTTGCCTTTCTCTGCACGTCCTCATGTCGCTTTACCCCAGTGTTCCCTAGCCACCCTCCGCAGTTCCTCTCCCCCCCCCCCCTCCCTCCTCCCCCCCCCCCCCCCCCCCCCCCCCCCGGTGCCGGGTTGCCGTGGTGGACGAAGGCGGCCCAGGTGTCGGGCCGGTCCCGGAAGTCCTCCGCGAGCCGCGCGTCCGAGATGTCCGCCAGCGCCGGGACGGGCGGGCGCTCGCCCGGCGGCGTGAGCATCCAGCGCTGGGCGGCGCGCAGCGCGTCCGGTGGCGCGAGGCCCCGGTTGAGGGCGTCGTGCAGGACGAGCATGACCAGCTCCGACCGCTTGTCGTCGACCTTCCACCGGGAGCCGATGGCGTCGGCGGCCAGCCGGTGCACCATGACCGAGGTGACGGTCAGGGCCTCGTCGTGGTCGCGGGTGGTGAGGTCGGTCTCGCAGCCGCCGCACACCACCAGGGGGCCGGCCGACCGGAAGGCGTCGCCCTCGGCGGGCGTCCCCAGCAGGGTACTCAGGGTGAGGCCGGCGCTCCGGGACGGCTCGCCGGCCCGGCCGGGATCGGCCAGGAGCAGGGCCGAGCGGGTGGGGTCCGGGCCGGCGAGCCCGTGACAGGCGAGGTGCACCAGGGAGGCGGGGGCGGCGGCCCGGCCGCCGAGCAGCGCCAGGACGGTCTCCGGGGTGGCGGGGTCCTCGTGCGGGCGGTGCACCACGGCGTCCGGGTAGTGGACGGCGGCCAGGGTGTCGATCTCCTCCTCGGCCCATTCCAGGTCGTCCCCGCCGTGGAACACCAGGGCGGGGCGGCCGGCGAGCGGCATGCGCCGCCGGGCCGCGGCCCGCAGGAACTCGCGGCCGGAGGCCGCGTGGGTGAGCACGGCCACCTCACAGGCCCGGACCGGACGCGCTCCGCCGAGCCCGGCGGCCGGCCGGACCAGGGCCGCCTGCCAGGGCACCACTCCGAGTTCCCCGCAGGGCACCAGGACGAGCCGCACGGTCCGGCCCGCGGCGGTTCCGGCGACCGGGGCGGGATCCGCGCCGTCGGCGGCGACCGTGGCAGGAGGCGCGTCGGCACCCCCGGCCGAGGCGGGGTGCGGGCCGTCCTCGGCGGTCGGTGCGGCGCGTTTCCCTGCGCCCCCGGCCGGCGCCGGGCGGGCGTCGGTCCCGGTGCGGGTGGGGTGCCCCGGGCCGATGTGGTCCAAGGCGGGGCCCAGCACCTCGCCGGCCCAGGCACACAGCTCGTCCAGGGCGCGCAGCCAGCGCCGTTCGGCGTGGTCCTTCTCCTCCTTGCGCCCCTCCCCACGGTCGGCGGTGGTCTCCAGCCGCTGCCGGTCCGCGCCGGCCGCCAGGTACGCGGCGACGGGCCCGCGGCCCCGGGGGGCCAGGCCGGGCAGCGCCAGCGTCTCGACGGGACCGTCGCGGGGGACGACCAGCACCGCGCCGTCCGGGTCGTCGACGCCGGGGACCAGGTACAGCAGCGCGTCCGCCTCCGTCGCCCGCAGCCCGGCCCGCAGGTCGTCCACGGAGGGCAGCACCTGCTCCGGCTCGGCCCCGTCCTGCCCGCGCAGCAGCTCCAGCGAGCGGCGCCGCAGGTCACCGGGCAGCCCGGGGGTGCCCGCGCCGACCGCGGCCAGCACCTCCATCGGGGAGCCGTCCGACGGGCCGCCGGGGCTGCCGGAGGCCACGTCGGCGGACAGCTCCCACAGGGAGCGGTCGTCACCGCGGTCCTGGTCGGCGGCGGCCCGCCAGCGCTCGGCCAGTTCGCTCTCGCCGAGGGCGGCCAGCCGGTCGGCGACGCCCGCGGAGACCGCCGCCGCCCCGAGCACCAGGGACCGCCCGGCCTCCAGGCAGGCGATCGCCTCCTCGGTGCGCCCGGCCCGCAGCGCCCAGAAGGCCGCCGCGCGGCCCCGGTCGGCCGCCGCGCGGGCGATCCGCAGGCCGCGGCCGACCCCCTGCTGGAGCAGGACCTCGTCGGCGGAGTGCCGCAGCGAGGTGCGGGCGAGTCCGACGGCGGCCGTCAGGTCCTCGTCGGTGCCCGGGGCGCCCGCCCGCAGCCCGGCGCGCTTGGCGTGCAGCGCGGCCAGGTCCCAGGTGACGCCGGCGCCGCCCGGCAGCCCTTCGGGCAGGGCCCCGAGTCCCTCGGTCAGCTCGCCGATCGCCTCGTCCAGCGCCCCGGCGTCCCCGGTGAACGCGTACAGGGTGTCCAGGGCGAGCGCGATGGCGCCGTGCGACCTGGGCCGCAGCGCCCCGGTGAACTCGGTGCTCGCCAGCGCGGCCCGGGCGCGCCGTACGCCCTCGGCGATGCGGCTCGGGTCGGACTCGACGATCGCCGTGAGGGTGAGCAGCGGGGCCCAGGTCATGTCGAGGAAGCTGCGCAGGACGGGCATGTCCACCGCTGTCTCCACGGCCCGCTGCATGTGGTGCACGGCAGCCCGCAGGCGGGCGGTCCGGTCCGGGCCCGAGGCGTCGAGCACGACGAGGCCGAGGTAGGCGACGCCGAGCGCCAGGCCGATGTGGACGCCGGTCCACTCCTCGGCGGCGGCGTGGGTCTCGTCCAGCTCCAGTTCGCACAGCGCGTCGATGACGTCCTCGACGGTCTCGGCCTCGCCCCGGTCCAGCGCGGCGGTCAGCCGGGCCATGAGCCGCATGGTCTCCCCGCACAGGCGCAGGTTGGCGGCGGCCGTGCTGCCGGGGTCGCCGTCCCACCGCTGGCTCTCGAACAGCTCCAGGGCCAGGTCCTCGTCCTCCAGGCTGCCGCCGTTCATGGCGGCCCCGAAGAGCAGGACGGGTACGACGTTGGTGAGCCACTCGCCGTTGGGGTTGCCGGCCAGTTCCCCGTCGGCCCACGCCTCGTGCATCAGGCGGAGCGCCTCCCGGAAGCCTCCCATTTCACCGGAGTACATGGCGCGGGCGAAGTGGAGGAAGGCGCCGAGCATCCTGGAGGACAGGGGTGCGCGGCCGTCCGCCGGGGCGGTGGCGGGGTGTTCCCCCATCAGTTCGGCGAGGAGCCCGGAGACGTTCCCCGGTCCGACGATGCCGGGGGACATCACCTCGGCCAGGGCCAGGAACTCGGTCAGGACGTTCCGGGTCTCCACGTCCGCGTCGGCGTCCCCGGCCGGCCCGTCCCCCGCCGTCGCCTCCCCCGCCGGCCCGTCCCCGGTCTGCCCGAGCCGCTTCGGGGACGTGGCGAGGGAGCGCTCCAGCTCGCCGAGTATCAGGTGCATCAGGGTGCTCGTCGACGCCGCCACCGGCCCGCCCGTCATGGCCTCGACCAGGGGCCGGGCCGCGCGGACGAGCGCGCCGGTGTCGCCGTCCCGGAGCGCGTCGGTCATCGCGGCGAGCCCTCGCAGCCGGTCGCGGAACTCGGGGGTCATCCGCTGCTGCTCGTGCTCCAGCAGCAGCCGCGCGAGCAACCCGGTGTCCTCCACGATGCCGGATCCGCCCTCGGCGAGGGGCCTGCCCAGCTCGGAGAGGGACACGAGCCGGTCGACGTTCCAGTGCGGGGCGGAGATGAGGGAGGTGTCCCGGCTCAGGGCCACCAGCCGGGATCCGGCCAGCGCCACCAGCCCGCGGTAGGCCGCCTCCCGCTCCTCCGCGCCGAGCAGGGGGGACGTACGGGCCGCGTCCAGCAGGGGCAGCGCGCGCTCCCGGTCGGCCGGGGCGCCCTGGAGGACGAACCGTACGGCCCGGCACCGGCCGAGCCGAGCCGCCGCCACGGCCGCCGTCGCGCCGCTCTCCCCCGCCTTCGCCAGGTCGGCGAGCAGCTCCTCCAACTCCTCGGTCAGAGCATCGAGTTCGGGGCCCCGTACGCCGGTGTAGGTGTCCGTCTCGACCGGTACGGACAGCTGGTCGGTGCGGGCGAGCGCGGCGGCGGCGCGGTCGGCCGCGGACACGGCTGCGGCATCACTCATGTGTCATCCCCTCCGCCGCCATGGTGCCCGCCGCCGTGGTCCGGCGGCCGGGTCCGGGCGTGCCCCACCGGCATCCTGCCGGACAACGCCCGGCTACCGGCCGGTTTCCGCCCGGTCCGCCCCGCCCTCGCGCGCTCGGCGCGGGGGCGGGGGCACCACCCGCCGGGAGGACGGGCCCCTCCCCGGGACGGCGGGGAGGGGAGAACCGGGGCCGGGGGTCAGGAATTGACGGCGGGAATGATCCGGCTGCCGTAGACGTCGATCGTCGCCTCCTGGGCGTCGTGCATGTCGTACAGCGCGAACTGGTCGACGCCGAGGTCGCGCAGCGCGGTCAGTTTCCCGATGTGCCGCTCGGCGGGGCCGATGACGCAGAACCGGTCCACGATCTCGTCGGGCACGAACGCGGTGTCCGGGTTGCCGCTGCGGCCGTGGTGGGCGTAGTCGTAGCCCTGACGGGTCCTGATGTAGTCGGTGAGTTCCGCGGGGACGCCGGCGGAGTGCTCGCCGTAACGGGCGACGAGGTCGGCGACGTGGTTGCCGACCATGCCGCCGAACCAGCGGCACTGGTCGCGGGCGTGGGCGAGGGCCTCGGGCGAGTCGTCGGCGGTGACATAGGCGGGGGCGGCGACGCAGATCGTCACCTCGGACGGGTCGCGGCCGGCGGCGGCCGCCGCGTCCTTGACGGCCTTCACCATGTACTCGGTCAGGTAGAGGTCGGCGAGCTGGAGGATGAACCCGTCGGCCTCCGCGCCCGCCGTCCTCAGGGCCTTCGGGCCGTACGCCGCCATCCAGACGGGGAGTTCGGCGCCCTCCTTGATCCACGGGATGCGGATCCTGGTGCCGCCGAGGTCGGCCTCCTCGCCGCGGCCGAGGGCGCGGATGACCTTCATGGCCTCGCTGATGTGGGCCAGGGTCTGGGGCCTGCGGCCGGCGACGCGCATCGCGGAGTCGCCGCGGCCGATGCCGCAGACGGTGCGGTTGCCGAACATGTCGTTCAGGGTGGCGAAGGTGGAGGCGGTGACCTCCCAGGTGCGGGTGCCGGGGTTGGTGACCATCGGCCCGACCGTCAGCCGCTCGGTGTGCGCGAGGATCTGGCTGTAGATCACGAACGGCTCCTGCCAGAGCACCGCGGAGTCGAAGGTCCAGCCGTAGCGGAAGCCGTTGCGCTCGGCCCGTCGCATCAGGCCGACGACGCGGGAGGCGGGCGGGTCGGTCTGCAGGACGAGTCCGAAGTCCATGGTCGCCACTCCTAGTTCAGGTACTGACAGGTGGAGCGCGGGGTGAAGACGCCGTGCCCGGCCCGGCCGGTGAACTCCCGCCGGTCGATGACGACCTCACCGCGCGAGAGGACCGTCTCGACGCGGCCGGTGACCCGCTTGCCCTCGTACGCCGAGTAGTCGACGTTCATGTGGTGGGTCGCGGCGGACACGACCTGCTCGGCGTGCGGGTCGTACAGGACGATGTCGGCGTCGGCGCCCGGGGCGATGGTGCCCTTCTTCGGGTACAGGCCGAACATGCGGGCCGGGGTGGCGCAGGCGATCTCGATCCAGCGGCGGCGCGAGAGGTGGCCGTCCACGACGGCCTGGTGGAGCAGGTCCATGCGGTTCTCGACGCCCGGAAGGCCGTTGGGGATCTTGGAGAAGTCGCCCCGGCCCAGTTCCTTCTGGCCGGTGAAGCAGAAGGGGCAGTGGTCGGTGGAGACGACCTGGAGGTCGTTCGTCCGCAGGCCCCGCCACAGCCTGGCCTGGTGTTCGCGGGGCCTGAGCGGGGTGCTGCACACGTACTTGGCGCCCTCGAAGTCCGGCTCCGCGAGGTTGTCGGCGGACAGGAACAGATACTGCGGGCAGGTCTCGCCGAAGACGTCCAGCCCCTCGTCACGGGCCCTGACCAGCTCCGCGACCGCCTCCGCCGCCGAGACGTGGACGACGTACAGCGGGGCCCCGGCGACCTGGGCGAGCCGGATCGCGCGGTGAGTGGCCTCGGCCTCCAGCAGTGCCTTGCGGACCTCGCCGTGGTGGCGCGGGTCGGTCTCGCCCCGGGCCAGCGCCTGCCGGACCAGCACGTCGATGGCGATGCCGTTCTCGGCGTGCATCATGATCAGCCCGCCGTTCCCGGCGGAGCGCTGCATGGCGCGCAGGATCTGGCCGTCGTCCGAGTAGAAGACGCCCGGATAGGCCATGAACTGCTTGAACGAGGTCACGCCCTCCTCGATCAGCAGGTCCATCTCCTTGAGCGTGTCGTCGTTCACATCGGAGACGATCATGTGGAAGGCGTAGTCGATCGCGCAGTTGCCCTCGGCCTTGGCGTGCCAGGCGTCCAGGCCCTCGCGCAGGGTGCGGCCGACGCTCTGCACCGCGAAGTCCACGATGGTGGTCGTACCGCCCCAGGCGGCGGCCCGGGTGCCGGTCTCGAAGGTGTCGGAGGCGTGGGTGCCGCCGAACGGCAGCTCCATGTGGGTGTGCACGTCGACGCCGCCCGGGATGACGTACCGGCCGGTGGCGTCGATCTCGCGGTCCGCGGTCCAGTTCTGCGAGCGGGGTGTGGCCAGGGCGGCGACGCGGCCGTCCTCGACGAGGACGTCGGCGTGGATTTCGTCCGACGCGGTGATGACGAGGCCGTGGCGGATGACGGTACGGCTGCTCATGCTGCTCCTCGGTCACTCGGGGCGGGTCGGGGTGCCGTCGGCGGCTCGTGCGCTCCCGTCCCTAGTGGAGGCTCCTGAGCGCGCTCTCCAGGATCGCCGCGCCCTCCTCGGCCTCGGCGACGGTCAGGGAGAGCGGCGGGGCGATCCGCAGGGCGCTGCTGTCGTGCCCGCCGCCCTTGCCGATGAGCAGGCCGTCCCGGCGGGCCGCCTCCAGCACGGCGGCGGCGGCCCGCGGGTCGGCCTCGTCCGTGCCCGGCTTCACCAGCTCGATGCCGATCATCAGTCCGCGCCCGCGCACCTCGCGCACTCCGGGCAGCCCGGCGGTGGCCGCCCGCAGCCGTTCGATGAGCAGTCCGCCGACGCGCCGGGCGTTGCCCTGGAGGTCGTGTTCGAGGAGGTAGGTGAGGTTGGCGAGGCCCGCGGCCATGGTGACCTGGGTGCCGCCGAAGGTGGAGATGCTGTTCGCGTCCAGGCAGTTCATGATCTCGGCGCGGGCGACGACCCCGCCGATGGACATGCCGTTGCCGATGCCCTTGGCGAAGGTGACGATGTCCGGCGGGCCGCCGCGGGCGTGTGCCTGCCAGCCCCAGAAGTGGTCGCCGGTGCGGCCCCAGCCGGTCTGCACCTCGTCGGAGATCCACAGGATCCCCTGGGCGCCCAGCACCTCGCGGAAGGCCGCGAACAGTCCGTCGGGCGGCGAGGTGAACCCGCCGACGCCCTGGACGGGTTCGGCGATCAGCGCGGCCGGGGGCCGGGTGTGGCCGAGGACGTCCGACAGGTCGGCGACGCAGGCGTCGATGAACGCGCGGTCGTCCAGGTGGGCGAAGGGGCCGCGGGTGCGCACGGCGCCGTGCACGTACAGGGTCTGCACCGGGGACAGGGAGGTCGGGGACCAGCCGCGGTTGCCGGTGATGCCGACCGCGCCGAAGGAGCGCCCGTGGTAGCTGTTGCGCATGGCCAGGACGGTGTTGCTGCGCCGGTAGGCGGTGGCGAGCAGCAGGGCGGTGTCGTTGGCCTCGGTGCCGGAGGCGGTGAAGAACACCCGGGGGTCCGGGATGCCGCTCACCTGGGCGATGCGCTCGGCGAGTTCGACCATCGGCCGGTTGAGGTAGAGGGTCGAGGAGTGCAGCAGCCGGCCGGCCTGTTCGGCGACCGCCTTGGTGACCTCGGGCAGGGCGTGCGCGGTCATCGTGGTGAGGATGCCGCCGAAGAAGTCCAGGTATCTGCGGCCCGAGGAGTCCCAGACGTGGCGGCCCTCGCCGTGGGTGATCTCGATCGGGTCGTCGTAGTAGAGGGCGAGCCAGTCGGGCATGATCCCGCGGTGGCGGGAATGGAGGTCGCTCACGGCCGCACCAGCCCCTCGTAGGCGTCGGGGCGGCGGTCGCGGTAGAAGGCCCACTGCCGCCGCACGTCGTCGAGGAGGCCGAGGTCCAGGTCCCGCACGAGGAGTTCCTCGCTCGTGTCGCTCGCGACCGGGCCGACGAACTGTCCGCGCGGGTCGACGAAGTACGACGTGCCGTAGAAGTCGTTGTCGCCGTACTCCTCCTGTCCGACGCGGTTGATGGCGGCGACGAAGTACTCGTTGGCGACGGCCGCGGCGGGCTGTTCCAGCCGCCACAGGTGGGCGGACAGGCCCCGGTGGGTGGCGGAGGGGTTGTAGACGATCTGGGCGCCGTTCAGGCCGAGTTGCCGCCAGCCCTCCGGGAAGTGGCGGTCGTAGCAGATGTAGACGCCGACCTTGCCGACGGCGGTGTCGAAGACGGGCCAGCCCAGGTTGCCGGGTTTGAAGTAGTACTTCTCCCAGAAGCCCTTCACCTGCGGGATGTGGTGCTTGCGGTACTTGCCGAGGTAGCCGCCGTCGGCGTCGATCACGGCGGCGGTGTTGTAGTAGAAGCCGGACTGCTCGACCTCGAAGACCGGGACGACGAGCACCATGCCGGTCTCCCGGGCGAGGTCCCGCATCCGGCGCACGGTCGGGCCGTCGGGCACGGGTTCCGCCCAGCGGTAGTGCTCGGGCTCCTGGACCTGGCAGAAGTAGGGGGCGTTGAAGACTTCCTGGAATCCGATGATCCGCGCGCCGCGGCGGGCCGCCTCGCGGGCGTGCTCCTCGTGCTTCGCGATCATGGACCCGGTGTCTCCGGTCCAGGTGGCCTGGACCAGAGCGGCGCGGACGACGTTGGCCATGAGCTGCTCCTTCGACGCGACGTCAGAGCCTCTACGCCCGTAGAGCAGGCGGTAGAGGGACGAACGTAAGCCCCCGGGCGGCCCTTGCCAAGACCACCCGTCGGCAACCCGCGGGGCCGATCGCGTTTCACACCCCTGTGGAGGAGCGGGCCCGGCGGGGCGCGCCGTGCGGGCGGCTCAGAGGGGCACCAGGGCGCACCGGGCCACCAGCTCGTCCATGGACAGGTCGAGCGCGCCCGCCAGCGCGGCGACGGTGAAGAACGCCGGCGTCGGCGCCCGCCCCGTCTCGATCTTGCGGAGCGTCTCGGCCGAGACGCCCGCCGCCGCGGCGACGTCCGCCATGCTCCGGTCGCCGCGCGCCTCGCGCAGCAGCAGCCCGAGCCGCTCACCGCGTTCGCGCTCTTCGGGAGTGAGAGGGGTGCGCACCATGCCCCCATTCTGCCCCTCTCCCGCACCGGCCCCTCCGCCACCCAATTAAAATACCGGTATAGTAATTGGCATGGTGGAACTGAAGACCGAAACATCGATCGACGCGATGCACGCGGCGGGCCAGGTCGTCGGGCGTGCCCTGACGGCCGTGCGGAGGGCCGCGCGCGTCGGCGTCTCGCTGCTGGAGCTGGACGAGGTGGCCCGGGAGGTGCTGCGCGAGGCGGGCGCGTCCTCGCCGTTCCTCGGCTACCGCCCCTCCTTCGCCCCGACCCCCTTCCCCGCGGTGATCTGCGCCTCGGTGAACGACGCGATCGTGCACGGCATCCCCACCGGCTACCGGCTCCGCGACGGCGACCTGCTCTCCGTCGACTGCGGCGCCGTGCTGGACGGCTGGGCGAGCGACTCCGCGATCAGCTTCGTGGTGGGCCGCCCCCGCCCGGCGGACCTGCGGCTGGTGGAGACCGCCGAGCGGGCGCTGGCCGCGGGCATCGGGGCGGCCGTGGCGGGAGGCCGCATCGGGGACATCGCGCACGCCGTCGGCCGGGTCTGCCGCACGGCCGGCTACGGCATCCCGCAGGGCTTCGGCGGCCACGGCGTGGGCCGCCGCATGCACGAGGACCCCGAGGTCCCGAACGAGGGCCGCCCCGGCCGCGGCCTCCCGCTGCGCCCCGGCATGGTCCTCGCCATCGAGCCCATGCTGATCGCGAGCGGCAAGGACGGCTACCACGAGGCCCCGGACGGCTGGACCCTGCGCACCGACGACGGCTCCCGCGCGGCCCACGTCGAGCACACGGTGGCCGTCACGGAGGCGGGCCCCCGGATCCTCACGGCACGGCAGACGCCCTGACGGGCCGCGGAGCGGTGGCGGCGCGGCCCGCCGGACCCGCGGCCGCCGCCCCCCGGACGGGCGCCCGCACCGCCCGTGGGCGGACATGCCCGCCCCCACGGATCGTGCCATCGTGGGCATGAGCAACCCGCCCCCGGGTTACCCGGCCGCTCCGCATGCCGTCAGTGAAGGAACCCCACGCCATGACCAACGGCTACCCTCCTGACCCCTTCGGCGACTTCCTGGCCCGCTTCTTCGGCGGAGCCGCCGGCGGCGGCGGGGCGCCACGCCACATCGACATCGGCCGCCTGCTCAGCCAGCCGGCCCGGGAGATGGTCAGAGGAGCCGCCCAGTACGCCGCCGACCACGGCAGCCGGGACCTGGACACCCAGCACCTGCTGCGCGCGGCCGTGTCGACGGAGCCCACCCGGAGCCTGCTGAGCCGGGCGGGCGCCGACCCGGACTCGCTCGCCTCGGAGATCGACGACCGGGCGGGCCCGGTGCAGCACCCGCCGGGCGAGGCCCCGCCGCCGACCTCGCTGTCCCTGACGCCCGCCGTCAAGCGGGCCCTGCTGGACGCGCACGACATGGCACGGGCCAGCGGTGCCGGGTACATCGGCCCCGAGCACGTGCTCAGCGCGCTCGCCTCGAACCCGGACTCGGCGGCCGGGCACATCCTGCACGCGGCCCGGTTCCAGCCGCGCTCCCTGCCGCCGGAGGCCCCGGAGAGCGCGCAGCCGCGCCCGGAGCGGCAGCGGCCCACCGGCACGCCCACCCTGGACAAGTACGGCCGTGATCTGACCGAGCTGGCCCGGCAGGGCCGGGTCGACCCGGTGATCGGCCGGGACACCGAGATCGAGCAGACCATCGAGGTGCTGTCCCGGCGCGGCAAGAACAACCCGGTGCTGATCGGTGACGCGGGCGTCGGCAAGACGGCCGTCGTCGAGGGGCTCGCGCAGCGCGTCGCCGACGGCGACGTGCCCGACGTGCTGGCCGGACGGCGGGTGGTCGCCCTGGACCTGACCGGGGTGGTGGCCGGCACCCGCTACCGGGGCGACTTCGAGGAGCGCCTGAACACCATCGTGGAGGAGATCCGCGCCCACTCCGACCGGCTGGTCGTCTTCATCGACGAGCTGCACACCGTCGTCGGCGCCGGTTCCGGCGGCGAGGGCGGCGGCATGGACGCCGGGAACATCCTCAAGCCCGCCCTGGCCCGGGGCGAGCTGCACATCGTGGGCGCGACCACGCTGGAGGAGTTCCGCCGGATCGAGAAGGACGCGGCGCTGGCCCGCCGCTTCCAGCCGATCCTGGTGCCCGAGCCGACGGCCGGGGACACGATCGAGATCCTGCGCGGGCTGCGCGACCGCTACGAGGCCCACCACCAGGTCCGCTACACCGACGAGGCGCTGGTCGCCGCCGTGGAGCTGTCGGACCGGTACCTCACCGACCGGCGGCTGCCGGACAAGGCGATCGACCTGATCGACCAGGCCGGCGCCCGGGTGCGGCTGGGCGCCCGGACGAAGGGCACGGACGTGCGCGCCATGGAGCGCGAGGTGGAACAGCTGGTCCGGGACAAGGACCAGGCGGTCGCGGACGAGGACTACGAGCAGGCCAAGCAGTTGCGCGACCGGATCACCGGGCTGAAGCAGCGGATCGCGGCGGCCAGCGAGGAGGGGAAGGCCGACGAGGGGCAGCTGGAGGTGACGGCGGAGGCCGTCGCCGAGGTGGTGTCCCGGCAGACCGGCATCCCGGTCAGCCGGCTGACCGAGGAGGAGAAGGAGCGGCTGCTCGGCCTGGAGGAACACCTGCACCAGCGGGTGGTCGGCCAGGAGGAGGCGGTCGCCGTGGTCTCCGAGGCGGTGCTGCGCTCCCGCGCCGGGCTCGCGAGCCCCCACCGGCCCATCGGCAGCTTCCTCTTCCTCGGCCCGACCGGAGTCGGCAAGACCGAGCTGGCCCGGGCGCTCGCGGAGGCGCTGTTCGGCAGCGAGGAACGGATGGTCCGGCTGGACATGAGCGAGTACCAGGAGCGGCACACCGTCTCCCGGCTGGTGGGCGCCCCGCCCGGGTACGTCGGCCACGAGGAGGCCGGACAGCTCACCGAGGTGGTGCGCCGGCACCCGTACTCGCTGCTCCTGCTGGACGAGGTGGAGAAGGCGCACCCGGACGTCTTCAACATCCTGCTCCAGGTGCTGGACGACGGCCGGCTCACCGACTCGCAGGGCCGCACGGTGGACTTCACCCACACGGTCATCGTGATGACCAGCAACCTGGGCTCGGAGGCGATCACCCGGCGCGGTGCCGGGATCGGGTTCGGGCCGGGCGGCGCGGACGCCGACGAGGAGGCGCGGCGCGAGCGGATCCTCAGGCCGCTGCGCGAGCACTTCCGGCCGGAGTTCCTCAACCGGATCGACGAGATCGTGGTCTTCCGGCAGCTGACCGGCGACCAGTTGCGGCGGATCACCGAGCTGCTGCTGGAGAACACCCGCCGGCTGGCGGAGGGACAGGGCGTCTCGGTGGAGTTCACGCGCGCGGCCGTGGACTGGCTGGCCGAGCGCGGCTACCAGCCGGAGTACGGCGCCCGGCCGCTGCGCCGCACCATCCAGCGCGAGGTGGACAACCAGCTCTCCCGGCTGCTGCTGAACGGCACGGTCTCCGAGGGCGGCCGGGTCACGGTGGACGTCCGGGACGGGCGGCTGGACTTCCGCGCCGACCGGCAGGCCGGCCGGGCGGCGGCCCCGCCCGCGCCGGAGACCACGCCGGAGACCGGGGTCGAGCCGCCCGCACCGGAGCGGTGAGGCGGTGAAGGGGGCCGCCGGGGACGTCACACGCCGCCCGGCGGCCCAAGGGCTACCGCGCCGGGCGCACCACCATCGCCGAGCCGCCGCCGCGCCGCACCTTCTCGGCGGCGGCCAGCCACCTGCCGTCCGGCAGGCGCTGCACGCCGGTGGCGGCGCCGATCTCGGGATTCGGGCTGAAGACGTGCCCGATGGCCTCCAGGCGGCTCCTCAGCTCGCTGTCGTAGAGCCCCGGTTCCAGCTCGGTCTTCGCCGTGTTGCGCTGGCTGGCGCGCGGCGCGGCGATGGCGTCGACCAGCGGCAGGTGCCGGTCGAGGAAGCCGGTCAGGGTCTGCAGCACGGTGGTGACGATGGTCGCGCCGCCGGGCGAACCGAGCGCCACGACGGGCTTGCCGTGCCGGTCCAGCACGATGGTCGGGGAGACCGAGGAGCGCGGGCGCTTGCCCGGACCGGGCAGGTTGGGGTCGTGGACGGCCGGGTTGGCGGGGGCGAAGGAGAAGTCGGTCAGCTCGTTGTTGAGCAGGAAGCCCCGCCCGGGGACGGTGATGCCGCTGCCGCCGGTCTGCTCGATGGTGAGCGTGTAGGCGACGACGTTGCCCCACTTGTCGGCCACGGTCAGATGGGTGGTGTTCTCGCCCTCGTACGTCGTCGGGGCCGCGGTGCCGCCCTTGCCGCAGGGCGCGGGGTGGCGCGGGTCGCCCGGGGCGAGCGGGCTGGTGAGGACCGCGTCGTCCCTGATGAGGCAGGCGCGCGAGTCGGCGTACCGCTGCGACAGCAGCTGCCTGGCCGGTACGTCCTCGAAGGCGGGGTCGCCGACCCAGCGGCCGCGGTCGGCGAAGGCGACGCGGCTGGCTTCGATGAGGCGGTGCAGATAGCGGACCCGGCTCGCCTTCGACAGGTTCGTCCGCTCCAGGATGTTCAGGGCCTCGCCGACCGTGGTGCCGCCGGAGGAGGACGGGGCGATGGAGTAGACGTCCAGGCCGCGGTACGACGTCCTGGTCGGGGCCTGGAGCTTGGCGCGGTAGACCGCGAAGTCCTTCTCCGCGAGCTTGCCGGGGCGGGCGTTCCAGCCCGAGGCGGGGTCCACGGGCGGGTGCTCGACGGTCTTGACGATGTCGTCGCCGATGTCCCCGCGGTAGACGGCGGCGGTGCCCTCGCGGCCCAGCTGCTCGTAGGTGCGGGCCAGTTCGGGGTTCTTCAGGGTGGAGCCGACGACGGGCAGCTCGCCGTTCGGCAGGAACAGCTTCACCGTGTCGGGGAAGTAGCGGAACCGGGTCTCGTTGGCCGCGGTCTGCGCCCGGAAGGTCTCGTCCACCGTGAAGCCGGCGCGGGCTATCCGCTCGGCCGGTTTCAGCACGGTGCGCAGGTTCTCGCTGCCCCATTCCTCCAGGGCCTTCTGCCAGGTGGCGGGCGTGCCCGGGGTGCCGACGCTCAGGCCGCTGCTGACGGCGTCGGCGAAGGGCAGCGGCTTGCCGTGCTCGGTGAACAGGCCGGAGTCCGCGGCGAGCGGCGCGGTCTCCCGGCCGTCGATGGTGTGCACCGTGCGCGTCCGCGCGTCGTAGTAGACGAAGTAGCCGCCTCCGCCGATGCCGGCGGAGTAGGGCTCGGTGACGCCGAGCGCGGCGGCCGTGGCGACGGCCGCGTCCACCGCGTTGCCGCCGCGCTCAAGGACCTCGATCCCCGCGGCGGAGGCGTCGGCGTCGACGCTGGCCACGGCGCCGCCGTAACCGACGGCGACGGGCGTCTTGGCGGCCTTCCCGCTCGCCGGCGCGGCGGGCGGCGCCGCCACCCCCACCGACACCACGGCGGCCGAGACCACCAGGACCGCAAGTTTCCGCTTGTCTGGGCGACCCATGCGTACCTCCCGTCGGGACAGTCCGCGCAGCGTAACCAGAACGATGCTGTACCGACAGTACGCGACGGGATCCCGGCCCACCATGCCGGGACTCGAACACGCGTACGGCGCGGGGTGGTCGGGCCGGTGGCGGATGTCACACCGGCGAGCACAACCCGTCCGGCGCGCAGCTGACCTTCTGCCCGCCCGGGGACGGCCCGTCACAGGTATCCGTCCCGCTCGCGAGCAGTGATCTCCGGCTGCCGCCGGACGAGCCTGGCCCGTTGAACTGCCGCCCCCCTCAGGGTTTCGGGGCCATGGGGGGCTCCCCACCGGGCAGCAGCGCCCCAGGGCCGGCCGGGGCGTGAGCCACCGCCTCGGTCTTGGGGCTGCGCTGCTCACGGCGGGACACCCAGCCGGCGAACCACGAGAGCAGCATGCACATCCCGATGTAGATCGGCGAGATCACCATCACCACGGGGATGAACGGCAAATCGTAGTCGAGGTTGGAGGCGATGAGTTTCCCGGCATGGAGAAACTCCTCGTAGGTGATGAGGAAGCCGAGGGAGGTGTCCTTCAGGGCGACCACCAACTGGCTGATGATGGCGGGCAGCATGGCGCGCACCGCCTGCGGCACGAGGACGTGCGCCATGACCTGCGTCTTGCGCATGCCGAGCGCGGACGCGGCCTCCCGCTGACCGCGTTCGACGGCGTGCACACCGGAGCGGAAGACCTCGGCGAGCACCGAGCCGTTGTAGAGGGTGAGCCCGGCGACCAGCGCGGGCAGCGGCTGCACCTTCAGCGCGACGAAGATGAAGAAGATCATCACCAGGACGGGCATGGCCCGGAAGAACTCCACGAGGAGCGTGGCGAGCGCGCGCACCGGCCGGTGGTCCGACAGCCGGCCCGAGGCCAGCACCCCGCCGAGGACGAGGGAGAGGACGGCCGCGATCGCGAACGCCTTCAGGGTGTTGCCGAGGCCGCGCAGCAGCAGCCGCTGGATGCCCTGGTACTCGAAGGGCGTCCACTTGGTGGCGGTGAACTGGCCGGTGTGGAACAGCAGGTACAGGATCCAGGCGAGCAGCGCGAGGAGGACTGCGGCGGACAGCAGTCCGTAGACCGCGTGCCGTCGCCGGGTGCGCGGGCCCGGGATGTCGTAGAGCGCCGAGGCCCCGGTCACCGGGCGACCCCCCACTTCCGCTCCAGCGCGTGGAACAGGGCGCTGATGGCGAGCGTGATGATCAGGTAGCCGACGGCGATCCAGACGAACGTCCACACGATGTTGTAGCCGAGTTCGTTGAGCGTCTTGTACGTGCCGAGGAGTTCGGTCACGCTGAAGGCGCCCGCGATCGCGGAGTTCTTGGCGAGCGCGATGAGGGTGGAGCCGATGGGCGGGATCACGGACCGGAACGCCTGGGGCAGCACGACCAGCGACAGGGTCTGCCCGAAGGTCATGCCGAGGCTGCGGGCCGCCTCCCCCTGGCCGGTGGGCACGGTGTTGATGCCGGAGCGCAGCGCCTCGCAGACGAAGGCGGAGGTGTAGCAGCCGAGGGCGAGGACCGCGAACACCTCGAAGGGGAGCACGAGCCCGAACCGGGGCAGTCCGAGCAGCACCGCGAAGAACAGCAGGGTGAGCGGGGTGTTGCGGAGCACGGCGACCCACACGGTGCCGAAGGTCCGCAGGGAGCCGACGGGCGCGACCCGGAAGGACGCCGTCAGGAAGCCCAGGACGAGGGCCAGCAGGGAGGCGTAGACGGTCAGTTCGAGGGTGCCGAGGAAACCGGCGCCGTAGGCCGAGAAGTTGTCTGTCAGTACGTTCATCGCGTCCTCGCTCAGCCCGCCCGGTAGCGGTCGATGGCGGGCGGGTGGGGGGCGGGCACGCCGGACAGGCCGAGCGTGGCGTCGTACGCCTTCTTCCAGTCGCCGTTCCTCTCGCGGGCCGCGAGGGCGTCGTCGAGGGCGAGGCGCAGGGCGTTGTCGCCGTGCGGGACGCCGATGCCGTAGGGCTCCTTCGAGAACGGCTTGCCGGCGAGCTTCAGTTCGCTCGGGACCTTGGCCGCGTAGCCGATCAGGATGGCGTCGTCGGTGGTGACCGCGTCGACCTGGTAGGTGAGGAGGTTGTCGACGCAGACGGAGTAGGTGTCGTAGGCGACCAGGACCGCCTTCGGGTAGTCGGCCTTGACGCGCTGGTACGGCGTGGAGCCCGCCGCCGAGCAGACGCGTTTGCCGGCGAGGTCCCGCGGGCCGTGGATGGTGTCCTCGTCCTCGCGGACCAGGAGCGACTGGCCGGCCATGTAGTAGGGGCCGGCGAAGCCGACGAGCTTCTTGCGGTTGGGGTTGATGGTGTAGGTGCCCACGTAGTAGTCGATCTGGCCGTTCTGCAGGGCGGTCTCGCGGTTGGCGGAGGCGATGGTGCGGAACCGGATGGTCCTCGGCGCCAGGCCCAGGGAGGCGGACATCATCTTGGCGATCTCGATGTCGAAGCCCGAGTAGGCGCCGGTGGCGGGGTCCTTCTCGCCCAGGTAGGGCTGGTCCTCCTTGACGCCGACGACGAAGTGGCCGCGCCGCTCGGCCCGCGTCCAGGTCCGGGAGGCGGGCAGGCGGACGTCCCGGGCCACCCGGTAGTGCGGGAGCTTCCCGGCGGCCGGTCCCTTGCCGGGCGGGCTGCCCTCCTTGCCGCAGGCGGCGGCCAGCAGCACGAGGAGCACGCACAGGGCGCGGGGCACACGGGCGGTACGGCACATGGGTCGCGGTCCCCCGGTCAGTGCTTGAGGATCTTGGAGAGGAAGTCTTTGGCGCGGTCGCTGCGCGGGGCGGTGAAGAACTCGTCCGGGGCGCGGTCCTCCACGATCCGGCCGTCGGCCATGAAGACGACCCGGTTGGCGGAGGCACGGGCGAAGCCCATCTCGTGGGTGACGACGACCATGGTCATGCCGTCCCGGGCGAGCTGCCGCATCACCTCCAGCACCTCGTTGATCATCTCGGGGTCCAGGGCGGAGGTGGGCTCGTCGAAGAGCATCGCCTTGGGTTCCATGGCGAGCGCCCGGGCGATGGCGACGCGCTGCTGCTGGCCGCCGGAGAGCTGGGCGGGGTACTTGTCGGCCTGGTTCAGCAGGCCGACCCGGTCGAGGAGTTCGCGCGAGCGCCGGTCGGCCTCCGCCTGCGCCCGCCGGCGCACCTTCACCTGGGCGAGGGAGACGTTCTGCAGGACGGTCTTGTGGGCGAAGAGGTTGAAGGACTGGAAGACCATGCCGACCTCGGCGCGCAGCCGGGCGAGGGCCTTGCCCTCCGCGGGCAGCGGCTGCCCGTCGAGGGTGATGGTGCCGGACTCGACGGCCTCCAGCCGGTTGATCGTCCGGCACAGCGTCGACTTGCCCGATCCCGACGGGCCGATGACCACGACCACCTCGCCCTTGCCGACCGTGAGGTCGATGTCCCTCAGGACATGCAGCTCCCCGTAGTACTTGTTGACGTTCCGCAGTTCGATCAACGGATCGACGGCCATCCGCAGCCCCACTCGCTCTCGGCTGTGTCGTGGTTGCCGCAACCTATCCAGCGGGCGGAGCGCTGGAGGGGCGACACGCGTCCCCGGGGCATTAGCCGTATTTACGCCGGCGAGCGGCCGGCTGGCCGGGGCGGGCTCAGTCCCCGGCGATCCCGGCGTACCACTGGGACAGCTCGGGGACGCCGCTCGCGGCCCACTCCTGCCCCGCCGTCACCACCTCCACCGTCCGGCCGGAGGCGAGCCGTACGACGGGTTCGCCGTCGGAGCGGATGAGCCAGGCGGCGCCGGGCACCGTGCGCACCACGACCGTGCCCAGGTACAGCCCGGCGTCGTGGCCCAGCCAGGGCAGGATCTCGGGGTCGTCGCGCCAGCGCGGGTCCATCTGGTCCAGGGCCTCCAGGGAGGCCGGGGTGTCGTCGAGGCGGACGCCGCCCCGGGCCGCCTGCGCGCGCAGCAGATCGCACTCGGACAGCAGCGCGGCGACCGCCTCGGGATCGGCGGGCGGCGCCGCCGCGCCGGTCTTCTTGTGCCGGGGGCCGAGGAACGGAAGACGCATGCCCCCAGCGTGGCATCACACGTCCAGGTCGACCACCACGGGCGCGTGATCGGAGGCGCCCTTGCCCTTGCGCTCCTCGCGGTCGACGTAGGCGTCCTTGACGGCCCGGGCGAACGGTTCGTTGCCGTACACCAGGTCGATGCGCATGCCGCGGTTCTTCGGGAAGCACAGCTGGCGGTAGTCCCAGTACGTGAACGGCCGGTCGTACTTGAGCGGGCGCGGCACGATGTCGTCGAGGCCCGTCTCGCGCAGGGAGGCGAGCGCGGCGCGCTCGGCGGGGGTGACGTGGGTGGAGCCCTCGAAGGCCGCCACGTCGTGGACGTCGTCGTCGGTGGGCGCCACGTTGTAGTCCCCCATGACGGCGAACGGTCGGCCGCCCTGCGCGTCGCCGTACACCGCCGCCTTCAGGGCCTCGAACCACTGGAGCTTGTAGGCGTAGTGCGGGTGCCCGACCTCGCGGCCGTTGGGCACGTACACCGACCAGACGCGGACCGGGCCGCAGGTCGCCGAGAGGGCGCGCGGCTCGGTCACGCCGTCGTAGCCGGGGTCGCCGGGCAGGCCCTTGACCACGTCCTCGATGCCGACGCGGGAGAGCACCGCCACGCCGTTCCACCGGCCGGTCGCGTTCACCGCCGACTCGTAGCCCAGCTCGCGCAGCTGGTCGAACGGGAACTGCTCCTCGGCGACCTTGGCCTCCTGGAGGCAGAGCACGTCGGTGCCGCTGCTCTCCAGCCAGGCCAGCAGCCGTGGCAGGCGGGCGGTGATCGAGTTCACGTTCCAGGTAGCGATGCGCATGTCCCACAACCTACCCGGAGCCTGTGACAGCGGGCTCAGAGCTGCGCCGCCGCCCCGGGTACCAGCCGCCGGTGGTCGGTGCCGCCGAGCCGGCCGAGATGGCCGTCGTACAGGGGGCGGGCCAGGTCGGTGAGCAGGGCGTCGTGGACGTCGAAGGCGCGCCGCGGGCGGACCTCCCGGACGTAGTCGATCACCTCGGAGATCTTGTTCCAGGGGGCCATCACCGGGAGCAGCAGCGTCTCCACCGGCCGGCCGGGGACGGTGAGGGCGTCGCCGGGGTGGAAGACCGCGCCGTCGTCGATCAGGTAGCCGACGTTGGTGACGCGCGGCAGGTCGGGGTGGATCACCGCGTGCAGCTCGCCGTGCACCTGCACGTCGAAGCCGGCGGCGGTGAAGGTGTCGCCGTGGCCGACGGTGTGCACCCGGCCGGGGAAGGCCGCGGTGATCCGCTCGGCGACCGACCCGAGCGTCCAGATCTCGGCGGCCGGGTTGTCCTCCATGGCGGCCCGCAGCCGGGACTCGTCGAAGTGGTCCGGGTGCTCGTGCGTGACCAGGATGGCGTCCGCGCCGAGCGCCGCGTCCTGTTCGGAGAAACCGCCCGGGTCGATGACGAGCGTCCGGCCCTCCTTGTCGAGGCGGACGCAGGCGTGGGACTTCTTCGTGAGCTTCATGTCACCCATCTTCACGCCCGCGTCCGCCGTGCGCGCCGCTACCCGGCGGGTGTGGTCTCCTCGCGGATGACCCGCTGGGCGACCCGGAACGCGCTGTTCGCGGCCGGCACCCCGCAGTAGACGGCGGTCTGCAGCAGCACCTCGCCGATCTCGGCCGGGGTCAGCCCGTTGCGCAGGGCCGCGCGGGTGTGGGCGGCCAGCTCCTCCAGGTGACCGCCCGCGACCAGCGCGCCGAGCGTGACGCAGCTGCGGGTGCGGCGGTCCAGGCCCGGGCGGTCCCAGATCTCGCCCCAGGAGTAGCGGGTGACGAACTCCTGGAAGTCACCGGCGAACGCGTCGGACTCCGCCAGTGTGCGGTCCACGTGCGCGTCGCCGAGCACCTCGCGGCGGATCTTCAGCCCGGCCTCGTACCGGTCGGGCGGGCCGTCGGCCCGGTCCGGTGCGGCCGCCGGGGCGATCTCGGCGACCGGCGCGGCCTGCGCCGGCACGGCCGGGGCGGGCGCCGGGACGGCGGTGGCGGCGGGGGTGGCCGGCAGGGCGGTCTGCCCGGTGTCGAAGGGCTGCTGCCAGGCGGTGGAGAAGTGGTGGACGAGCAGGTCGGTGACGGCGGCGGGCTGCTCGACCGGCACCAGGTGGGAGGCGCCGGGGACGACCGCGAGCCGGGCGTCGGGGATGCCGGCGACCAGGGTACGGGCCTCGGCGGGGCCGGTGACCTGGTCGTCGGAGCCGACCAGGACCAGCGTGGGTACGCCGACCCGGCCCAGCTCGGGCCGTACGTCGAAGGAGGCGAGGGCCTCGCAGGCGGCGATGTAGCAGCCCGGGTCGGTGGTGCGGACCATCTGCACGGCCCACTCGGTGATCGCGGGCTGGGCGGCGGCGAACCCGCCGGTGAACCAGCGGTCGGGGGCGGTCCGGGCGATCGGGTCGAGGCCGTTGGTGCGGACCACGACCCCGCGCTGGCGGAACTCGTCCGGGGTGCCGAACCGGGGGGAGGCCGCGACCAGCGCGAGCGAGGCGAGCCGCTCGGGGTGGCGCAGGGCCAGTTCGATGCCGACGGCGCCGCCGAGCGCGCAGCCCGCGTAGCCGAAGCGCTGCACGCCTAGCGCGTCCAGCGTGGCCAGCAGCCGGCCGACGAGGTCGGCGACGGAACCGGCCGGGTGCGCGGGGGCGCCGCCGTGCCCCGGCAGGTCGAACCGGAAGACCCGCCACTGCTTGGCCAGCTCCGGCACCTGGCGGTCCCACATGTGCCAGGTGGTACCCAGTGAGGGACCCAGGATCAGGACGGGAGCCTCTTCCGGCCCGTCGAAGCGGTATTGCAGGGTGTTCGGTGGTGTCTCGCTCACCCGTCAGACCCTCTCACGTATCACGACGTCGCACACGGCCGGGGGAACCCGGTGACGGGGCCCCGAAGCGATGCCGGGTGCTCCGGCCGTCTCGTGCCGATTGTCGCTCCGGCGGCGGGTCCCGGTCACCCGAACGGGCACATCCGCCGGGCGGCCGAACGGAGGGGACCGGTCCCCGGGCAGCCCCGCCGGGGTGGGGCCGACGGGGCTGTTCGCGGCTCGCGGGAGGGTGGCCGGGGCGGGCGGGGGGTGTCAGGGCTGGGGCAGTTCCACGACCGGCTGGCCGTCGATGAGTCCGGCGCGGGCCGCGACGACGCCCGCCTGGAACCGGGTGGTGGCGCCCAGGCCGTCCATGATGTTGGAGATGTGCCGGCGGAACGTCCTCGACCCCACGCCGATGCGGCGGGCGACGACCTCGTCCTTGAGCCCCCGGGCCATCAGGCTGAGGATGCCGGCGTTGAGGTCGGTCAGTGTCTCGCCGTAGGAGACCGCGTCGGCGTCGAAGTCCGTACCGGCCTGCCAGGCGAACTCGTACACCCGGCGCAGCAGGGAGATGACGACCGGTTCGTAGACGGCGATGACGGCGGGGATGTCCTCGTCCGTCGGCTGGTCGGTCACGAACGCCACGTCGTCGCCGACCAGGACCATGTTGTCGAAGATGTGGTTGGCCGTGCGGACCTGGGCACCGGAGTCGGCCAGCTGGCGCAGCCGGGCCCGGGTGGTCGTCCTGGCCCGGGCCGAATGCGGGCCGACCAGCCTCACCGGCACCCCGTTCGACGGCAGGGGCAGTTCCAGCGGGGGGAAACTCCGGTTCGGCGCGCGGTCGAACAGCTGCATCACCAGGACCTCGGTGGTGCACTGGCGCAGGGAGTCGGCCAGGTGCGCCCACGCCTGCTGCGGGTCGAGCAGGCGGACCACCTTCTCCTGTGGTCTCGATCGGCGCAAGCCGTTGAAGATGCCCGAAAGTGTCTGCAACCGCTCGTGGATTTCGGCGAGTTCGCGTCTCTTCTCGTTCACCGCCCGCTGGAGCGGGAGGACCAGGTCGTTCTGCGCCGAGTCGGGGCACATGGCGCTGAAACTCTCCAGGGCCTCGCAGTACCGCAAAAGCCCCAGGCCGTGCAGCAGATCCATGATCTGCGTGGCTTCCGGTGCCGAAAGGCGCAGTCCGGCCGCCACCTGGTGCGCGGTGACCGGCTGGTTCGCCAGGGTGTATTCGTAGACACGGACGGCCAGTTCTTCGTCCAGCTCCGCACCCACGCTCTGGAACACAAGCTGCCCGACCGTGTCCGATATGCTGCCGAGAACGTAATCGTTTTTCAAAACCCGCACCTTCCGAGAACTAGTACGTGCGCATTCCCTTCTTGCTCAGCCTGGTCTCAGTGCACGCACCGAGGCGAATGCGCGGACGCCTTCTCAGAAATGGCCAGGAAGCGGGTGGCCGACTTGCGGCTCCGGCCACCGGCACGGCGTCGCGGCGCCTGTGCCTTTCCTGACGGTCGAGGCGACTCCCGGGCCGGTGTTCCCCTGCCCGGCCAGGCTGACAGAGACGTGAAAAACCGATCGATAGACAGTCTGACAGGAGCGTCGGTGAAGACGCCACGGCTCTACTTTGAAAACTACATGACATCATCGGGCCACGACCCGCTCGGTTTCGGCCAGCAGGACACGGGGCGGCGGCCTTCACGGGGAAGGGCCGCCGCCCTGTGTCCGGGTCCGGGTGGCGCGGCCGTGCCGGTCAGGCCGGCGACGCGGCGCGCCTCACTCGGTCGTCTGCGCCTGCGGGCGGGGCTCCGGGACGGCGGCCGCCGCGGGCGTGGACTTCACCAGCCACAGGCCGGTGATGATCGCGGTGACCCAGGTGGCGATGCCGGCGGTGATGAAGGCGCTGTCGAGGCCGGCCTCGAAGGACGCGCCCCCGGACTGCCGGCTGAGCACGATGGCGCCGAGCACGGCCACACCGAGCACCGCGCCGATCTGCCGGGCCGTGCTGCTGATGCCCGAGGCGAGACCGCCCTCCTGCGGGCTGACGCCCTGGATGGCGGCGCCGGTCAGCGGCGACATGGCCAGGGCGAAGCCGATACCGCTGACCGCCAGGCGCCACCACAGGTTCCAGTACGGCGTGTCCGCGTGGACGAAGCCGAGCGCCAGCAGCCCGGCCCCGGCCACCACCAGGCCGGTGGTGACCACGATCCGGAAGCCGTACCTGGCGGCCAGCCGGCCCGCGAACGGGCTGACCAGGGCCATGCCGAGCGAGATGGGCAGCGTCTTCAGACCGGAGCTGAGGATCGAGTCGCCCTGTACGGCGACGAAGAACTGGGAGAAGAAGAACACCGAGCCCATGAGCGAGAAACCGACCATGAGCATGGCCGTGTTGGCCGTCGTGAACAGGCGGTTCCCGAACAGCCGCAGCGGCATCATGGGCGCGCGCCTGCGGGCCTCCACGACGATGAACGCGGCGATGATCACCGCCGCGGCGGCGAAGCTGCCGAGGATGGCGGGCGAGGTCCAGCCCTTGGCGCCGCCCTCGATCAGCCCGTAGGTCAGCGCGCCGACGCCCAGGATGGACAGGATCGTGCCCGGGACGTCGATGGCCGGCGCGTTGGGGTTGCGGGACTCGGCCAGCGTGGGCAGCGCGGCCAGCAGCAGGGCCGCCCCGATGGGCAGGTTGACCAGGAAGATGGCGCGCCAGTCGAAGGCCTCCACCAGGATGCCGCCGGCCAGCGGGCCCGCGGCCAGGCCGATGCCGCTGATGCCGGCCCACAGGCCGATCGCCTTCACCCGCTCCTGCGGAACGGGGTAGGCGGCGGCCAGCAGGGCCAGCGAGCCGGGGCTCATCGCCGCGGCGCCGATGCCCTGGAGCACCCGGCCGAAGATCAGCCAGCCGAGCGAGGGCGCGACGGCGCACGCCAGGGAGGCGAGGGTGAACACGACGGTGCCGGACAGGTACACCCGCTTGCGGCCGAAGCGGTCGGCGAAGACGCCACCGGTCAGCAACAGCATGGCGACCAGCAGGACGTACGCGTCCACAATCCACTGCAGACCGGATAATTCGGTGTGCAGGCGCTTCTGCATGTCGGGGAGCGCCACCCCGACGATGGTGCTGTCGAGCAGCACCATGAACTGTCCCACGCAGCTCATGGCGAGCACCACTGCTCGATTCGATCGGACTTCTACGGACACAGGACGACCCCTTTTACCACTGCTGATCTCGATGAATGCGCACGACGCCGGGAGACGACGGCCGGGCGCTAGCGGGACGACATCGCCACTTCCAGCCACGGGCTGAAGTCGCGATGCCGCGCCAGCAGATCCCCCACCACCTGGGCCAGATACAGGGTCTGTTCCGGATTCAGCCGGGGATCGCAGGCACTGCGGTAGTTTGTGGCGAGATACGTGTCGTCGACACGGGTGACGACACATTCGCTGACGTAGTCACCGCTCACTTCCAGGTGAATTCCGCCTGGAGTCACTCCCGTGTCGTTGCAGGCGCCGAAGAAGGCGCGCACTTCCTCTTCGATCTGGGTGACCACGCGTGTCTTGACCCCGGCCGGACTGGTGACCGTGTTGCCGTGCATCGGGTCGCACAGGACGCGGTCCGTCCAGCCCTCGGCGACGATGCGGCTCAGCATGGCGTAGGCGAGGTCGTAGGCCCGGTGCCGGCCCAGGCGGAAGATGAAGGCCAGCCGGCCCGGGACATTGGCCGGATTCAGCGTGTTGTGCAGGGCCACGAGGTCGGCCGCCGTGGCACCGGGCCCTACCTTCACCGCGACGGGATTGGCGATGCGGGCGGCGAAGGCCAGGTGCGGTCCGGCCGGGGAGCGGGTGCGCTCGCCGATCCAGAGCAGGTGCGCGGAATGGCCGTAGAGCATGCCGTCGTCCGCGCTGCGGCGGGTCAGGGGCTGTTCGTAGTCGAGCAGCAGCGCCTCGTGCGAGGTGTACAGGCCCGAGTTCTCCAGGTAGGAGAGCGTTCTGCCGGAGTGTTCGTAGGCCCGGACCATGTTCCAGGGATCGGGGGTCCGCCGGGCGGCCGTGAACTCGGCGTCGTTCACCGCGTCGCCGAAATAGGACGGCAGGGTGATTCCGGCCCGGCGCTCCACCGGTGCCGAGCGGGGCTTGGCGTACTGCCCCGCGATCCGCCCGACGGTCAGCACCGGACGGCCGCACTGCGCCTCGATGGCACCGGAGATGCCGCGCAACAGCGACACCCTGTTCGCCACCGAGGGCCGGGTGTTGTCACGGAAGGTCTCGGCGCAGTCCCCCGCGTGCAGCAGGAAGGCCGGCTCGGCCAGCCGGGCGCGCAGCCGGCGGATCTCCGCGGCCGGCACCAGCGGCGCGGCCCGGGTGAGTGCGGCGCGGGCCCTGAGCAGCTCGGCCGGCGCCGGCCAGTCCGGCTGGTGGCTGCGCTGGCGGGCGGCGGACACTTCGACACGGTCCATCAGCAATCCCCCGTCGGAGACCTACCGGAAAAACGGAAACGAGCGCGGTCTTGCTCTACGGCAGCGTGCTGTACGGCGATTCCTCGGCACACAGCCGCAGAATCACGTCCATCAGCTCCGGGAAACGGTCCCGCAGTTCATCGGCCCGCAGCCAGATGCGCCGGTACCGGCCGTCCACGGCCATCCTGACCACGCCGGCCTCCCGCAGGATGCGCCAGTGACTGGTCAGCGTCGATTTCGGCACACCGAGATCCTCGACGGCACAGGTCCGTCCGGGATTGGCGAAGGTACGCCGCACCAGTTCGAGACGGACCGGATCGCCGAGCGCGTACAGCACGGAAGCGAGCGTCAGCGACTCTGGTGCGGGCTCGGGCAGCGGTCGCATGTCCATGACCATAACACATAGTTCGACTGTACGGGATTGCCGAACAATGAAACGTCCGTGCGTCTCCGGGGCTCAGCGGGTGGCCGGTTCCCGCCGGAGGGCGGACGCCAGGGACGCCAGCCGCGCCTGCCAGGCGTCCGCGCGCGGCGCCGGGCCGGCCTCGACACGGCGGCCGGTCCACTCCCGCACCGGCCGGATGCCGTGCAGCGCGTTCACCGCCCAGGTCTCCAGTCCGGCCAGGTCCTCGGGCCGGGCGCGGACGTAGGCCACGGGGGTCCCGGAGGCGGCGGCGAGGCGCAGCAGGGTCCGCCGGGTGACGCTCGGCAGCAGGGGCAGCCGTTCGGCGTCGGGTGCGCAGAGGGTGTCGCCGCGCCACCAGAGCAGGCTGGTCGTCACCCCCTCGACGAGGAGGCCGTCCCCGGTCAGCAGGGCCGCCTCGTCGGCGCCCTGCCGCACGGCCGCCGTCCGCGCCTCGGCGAGCCAGGGCAGGTCGGGTCCCTTCACCGTCGGATGCCGGCGCAGGTCGGGGCCGTCGTGCACCCGGAGCCGGACGGACCCGGTCCGGGGCGGCGCCGGCCGGAGCCACAGGTGGAAGACCGGTTCCCCGTCGAGGACGCCCAGTTCCAGGCGGGGGAACCAGCGGCCGGTGTCCGGGAGGCGGCCGACGGCGGCGCGGGCGAAGGCGGCGGTGCGCTCGCGCGGCAGGGAGAACAGCGCGGCGCAGGCGGCGGTGAACCGCTCGAGGTGCGCGTCGAGGGCGATCACCGTCCCGTCGGAGACCAGGAAGGAGTCGACGACACCGACCGGGCCGCCCCGCGCCACGGGGACGAACCGGCCTTGGGGCTCACACCACCGCCAGCGCCGGTCGCCGGCCTCGCCGGCGGAAGCCGCCCCGGTGGCACCGCCGGCCCCGTCGGCCCCACCGGCACTGCCTGTTCCGGCGCCATCGGCACGTGGCCCGGCGCCGGGGGCACCACCACCGGCACGGGCGCCACCGGCGCCCTCGGCATTCAGGGCATCGCCGGCATCGGTTGCGCCGGGCACCCCGACCGCACCGGCACCAGCCCCGTCGTCCGCCTCCCCCGCTTCCCCGCCGGTCACCGTGCGTGTCCCGCGGGCCGGGACGGCAGGGGTGGCAGGGCCCGGAGGGCGGCGCTGGCCTTGAGCAGCATCTCGTCCACCTCACCGGCGGGGCTGGAGTCGAGGACGATGGCCCCGCCGGCGCCGATGCTCAGTTCGTCGCGGTGCCGGACGGCGGTGCGGATCACGATGTTGAGGTCGGCCGTGCCGGTCAGCCCCAGATAGCCGAGGGCGCCCGAGTAGATGCCCCGGGCCTCCGTCTCCAGCCCGTCGATGATCTCCATGGTGCGCAGCTTCGGCGCCCCGGTCATCGATCCGCCCGGGAAGCA
The DNA here is from genome assembly GCF_055583025.1 of Streptomyces sp. NPDC104831. Taxonomy (NCBI): domain Bacteria; kingdom Bacillati; phylum Actinomycetota; class Actinomycetes; order Kitasatosporales; family Streptomycetaceae; genus Streptomyces; species Streptomyces sp. NPDC104831. Next base: position 112,252 of record NZ_JBVJOT010000018.1, on the reverse strand, counting down.
GTGCCGTACGCACTCCACCGCGCCGACGTCCGGCCGCAGCACCCCCCTGACGGTGGAGACCAGTTGGTGCACGGTGGCGTAGGACTCCACGGCCATGAAGCGGGGCACGCCGACGCTGCCGATCTCGCAGACGCGGCCCAGGTCGTTGCGGAGGAGGTCGACGATCATCAGGTTCTCGGCCCGGGTCTTGGCGCTGTCGGCGAGTTCGGCGGCCAGCGCCGCGTCGCGGGCGGGGTCGGCGCTGCGGGGTGCCGTCCCCTTGATGGGCTTGGTCTCCACCACGCGCTCGGCGTCGATCTTGAGGAATCGTTCCGGCGAGGAGCTGAAGACCGTGACGTCGCCGAGGCGCAGCAGTGCGGCGTAGGGGGCCGGGTTGGAGGCGCGCAGTCTGCGGTAGTAGGCGAGGTCGCCGCCGTCGAAGGGGACCCTCACCTTGTTCGTCAGGCATATCTCGTAGCTCTCGCCGGCGACGAGCTGGCGTTGGCACTCCTCGATGTCCCGGGCGTAGCCGTCGGTGTCCCGGACCAGCCACGGGCGCGGGTCGGCGGTGTCGTCGGCCGGTTCCGTCCCGTCGTCGGCCTTCTCGTCGGCGTCGGCCCGGCCGAGCAGCGCGACCAGGGCGTCGGCGGTGTCGTCGATCCACTGCTTGGCCGACGCGTGGGTCTCCGCGTCGCCGCGGTGCAGCGCGACGACATGGGTGAGTCCGCGCTCGTGGTCGACGGCGATCAGGCGGTCGGCGAAGATCCAGGCGGCGTCGGGGGTCTCGGCGGTGTGCCGGTTCCGGGAGCCGAGGTCGCCCTTCAGCTCGTAGCCGAAGTAACCGACGTAGCCGCCGGTGAAGTCGAACGGGAGCCCCGTGTCGGCGATCCGGCGTTCGGCGAGGCGGCGCTCCAGGACGTCGAAGATGGTGCCGTCCTGCGTGGACACCTCCTCGGCGCCACGCACCAGGACCGCGCGGTCGGCGAGCCGGTAGGTGAGCACCTCGCTGAGCGGGCCGGAGGCGTCGCCGAGGAAGGAGAACCGGGACAGTCCCGGTTCGACCCGGCTGCTGTCGAGCCAGAACGCGTACGGTGACTGGCCGTAGAGTTCGGTGAACGCCGTCTCGGTGTCCACCGCGCCGGGAACCGTGAGGTCGAGCAATCGGTAGGGGCCGTCCGCCGCTTCGGCGGTGGTGGCGCGCGCCGGCTCGCCGGCCGGGCGGGCGGGGGCCGCGGGGGCGGTGTACCGGGCGCCGGCGGCGGTGAGCGCCTTGAAGTTGGCGATGATCTCGCGGCCGTACTCGGAGGCGATGGACTCCGGGTGGAACTGCACGCCCCACTGGGGGCGGGTGCGGTGCCGGATGCCCATGACCACGCCGTCCTCCGACCAGGCCGTGGCCTCGACGGCGGCGGGCAGCGGCTCGTCGGCGCACAGCGAGTGGTAGCGGACGGCGGTGAAGTCCTGCGGGATGCCCGCGAACACGCCCTCGCCCGTGTGCCGCACCCGGGTGAGGTGGCCGTGCCGCGGCCGCGGTGCGCGGCCGACCCTCGCCCCGGCGGCGTGGGCGATCGCCTGATGACCGAGGCAGACCCCGAGCACCGGCAGGTCCGCCCGGGCCAGCACGTCCCCGACGTGGCCCAGATCGCGCGGGATCGTCGGGCTGCCGGGGCCCGGCGAGATCACGATGTTGTCGAACTCCGCGAGGTCCAGCGTGGTCAGCGCCGGATCGTCGTTGCGCACGACGACCGGCTCGCGTCCGTTCACCTCCGCGATCAGCTGGAAGAGGTTGAAGGTGTACGAGTCGTAATTGTCGATGATCAGGCTACGCATCGGCATACTCCCAGACGGGACGCCGGGATGCGGCGTCGGCATGGTCACCTAGGCGGTGGTGGGTCTGGCGGCTCGAGCGTCCCAGGCGGCACGGTGGTGTTCGCGGGGGTCGGACTCGACGCGGCAGGAGTTGTCGAAGATCATGACCGATCGCCGCTCGTCGTAGCGCGGCCAGCCGGGGTCGCCCGTCTTGGCGAACCGGATCCAGCCTCGGCGCATGGTGTCGCCGAGTTCGGCGGGGGCGTCGGGTCCGACCTGGGGCGCGAAGGCGGGATCGTCGAGCTGGTCGAAGAGGAACGGCACTTCGAGGAAGTGCGCGGCGCCGTAGTGGCCGTCGAAGGCGGGCGAGTCCTGCCAGGTGAACTCGTAGGCGTAGGTGTTGCCGCCGGCGGCGGCGTGGATCCGCGTGAGCTCGACGACACTGCCGCGGAAGACCCAGTTGGTGACCGCCTCGGCGAGCTGTTCACCGAGCGGGAGGTGCCCGTACAGGGACTGTGCGGCGGCCCGGCAGGCCTCGGGCAGGTCGTAGGCGTTCTGGGCGTCGCGCAGGTCCTGTTCGGTGGCGGTGTTGAACTGCCCGTTGCGCATCAGGAAGTAGCGCGATTCGTCGCGATTGGTGCCGATCAGCAGGTCGACGGAGGGTGGGATGCGTTCGGTCAGCGCCGAGTCCGTGAACAGCGTGTCGTCCACGACCGGCATGTAGGGGCTGAACCAGTAGGTGTACGGGTGCCAGACGCTCGCGTCGCGGAAGCGCACGTCCAGGCGGCGCTGGCGGCGGCCGAGGAGTTCCGGGAGCGGGATGTCGGCGAGGCCGGTGTCGGCCTTGAGATCGGCGAGGACGCGTTTGGCGAGCGCGTGCCCCTCCTCGGCCTCCGCGATCACCGACAGGCACGGGCTCTGCAGGATGGCCCGGTGCATGAGCCCCTCGCCCGCCACGGTCTTGGCGATGGCCGAGATGATGGCGCTGCCGGAGGAGTTGCCGAAGAGGGTGACGGCGTCCGGGTCGCCGCCGAACGCCTCGATGTTCTCCCGCACCCAGCGCAGGGCGGCGACGACGTCGCGCATGCCCGCGTTGGTGGTGCCGCCGGGCACGTTGAGGAAACCGTCGGCGCCCAGGCGGTAGTTCATCGCCACCATGACGACGCCCTCGCGCGCGAAGACCGACCCGTCCGCCCAGGGGGTCGCGGCGCTGCCGGAGATGTAGCCGCCGGCGTGCACCCACACCATGACCGGCAGCCGGGCCGCCGCCCCCAGCTCGGGGGTGTAGACGTTGAGGGTGAGGCAGTCGGTTCCCCACGGATACAGGGGTGTGGCGTCCGTGAGCGAGTAGGTGTGGGGCTGCGGCGCGCACACGCCGAACTCGAACGCCTCCCGCACCCCGTCCCACGGCCGTGGCGGTTTCGGCGGCTGGAACCGGTTTTCGCCGTAGGGCTCGGCCGCGTACGGGATTCCCTTGAAGGAGATGACGCCCTCGTGGACCCGGCCCGCGACGATCCCCGAGGTCGTGGTCGCCAGAGCCGGTTTTTTCGCGTTCTCCTGTGCGGTCAAAGCTGGTCCTTTCCAGAAACGGTCTCCCGGCACCGGGGCGTCGCTGCGCAAACCCTAAGGACGGCGCATCGGCGATAGCAATTGCCGGAAGTGGCTGGCCGGACACGGCCACTGGGGCGGTCGCCGGGCCGTGCTGGCCGCATGTGGCCAGCCTCTTTAGGTTGTTGCGGTTTTCCACTCCGGATATCTAGCGTCTCGTGCGTCCGAATGTCGGTGCCTACCGAGACGAGGAATCGCTGATGGGGGAAAGTACCCAGGTACTGGTGATCGGCGGCGGGCCGGCGGGGAGTACGGCCGCCGGACTGCTGGCACGGCAGGGCATCCGGGTGACCCTGTTGGAGAGCGCGACCTTCCCGCGGTACCACATCGGCGAGTCGATCCTGCCGTCGGTGCTTCCGATACTCGACCTGCTCGGGGTCCGCGAGAAGGTCGACAAGCACGGCTTCGTGCGCAAGGACGGCGCCTACTTCGAATGGGGCCCGGAGAACTGGGACCTGAACTTCGACCACCTCACCGGCTCCGGCCGGTACAGCTACCAGGTGGTGCGCTCGGAGTTCGACCACATCCTGCTGGACAACGCCGCCGACCTCGGCGTGGACGTGCAGCAGGGGGTGAAGGTCACCGACATCGAGTTCAGCGAGGGCCGCCCGGTCAAGGCCCGCTGGGCCGCCACCGGCGACCGGTCGGTCACCGGTGAGATCTCCTTCGACTTCCTGGTGGACGCCTCCGGGCGGGCCGGCGTGATGGCGACCAAGTACCTGAAGAACCGTCACTACCAGGAGGCCTTCAAGAACATCGCGGTGTGGTCGTACTGGCGCGACGTCAAGCCGCTGGACCGCGGTCCGGCCGGCGCGATCGCGGTGTGCTCGGTGCCGTACGGGTGGTTCTGGTCGATCCCGCTGCACGACGGCACCCACTCGATCGGCCTGGTCGCCAAGAAGACGGTGTTCGACGCCGAACGGGAGCGGCTCGGGGGCATCGAGCAGGTGTACTTCGACGCGCTCGCCCAGGCCCCGCGCATCCTCGGGATGACGGACGGCGCGACACGGCTGCCCGAGCTGAAGGTCGAGCAGGACTACTCCTACAGCTCCAAGCAGTTCACCGGGCCGGGCTACCTGCTGATCGGCGACGCGGCCTGTTTCCTGGACCCTCTGCTGTCCACCGGCGTGCACCTGGCCACCTTCAGCGCGCTGCTGGCCGCCGCGGCCATCTCCGCCGTGGTGGAGGGCGACCTGTCGGAGGAGGAGGCGACCTCCTTCTTCGGCCGGGCGTACCGGCAGGCGTACGAGCGGCTGCTGGTGGTGGTGTCCTTCTTCTACAAGAGCTACAACCGCCAGTCCCAGTTCTTCGAGGCGGACAAGCTGACCCGGCGCGAACGGCACATGCTCAACCTGTACGAATCGTTCCTGCACATCGTGACCGGCGTGGAGGACCTGGACGACACCCAGGACGGCACCAGCGCGCTGGACAAGGTCGCCGAACGCATCCGCGACCAGGGCGACCTGGACACCGAGGGCGGCATCCTGGCCGGTCACAACGAGGCGATGAACTCGATGCCGGCCTCGCCGGAGAAGGCCGTGGGCGGGCTGTACCTCGAACTGGAGCCGAAGCTGCGGATCCGGCGGATCGGGCAGCCGGTCGAGGCCGAGTGACCCCGTGGCGCCGTGAGGCATGGGGCTCCCCTCCGGGTCCGACCACAGCCAGACGCAAAGGGAGAGGCGCACCATGGTCAGTGAGCTGATCAATTCCGACGACCGTTTCCTGCAGATCCTCGACCGGCTGACCAACAAATCCATCGAGGACTACTACAATCCCTATCGGCTCTTCGCATGGCCGGACAGCCTGCCGGATTCCATGTGGTGGATGAGTCCCGAACTGACCACCACCCACGGCAGCCCGCTCGGCAAGACCCTGACCGAGGAGCAGTTGTTCGCGCTCTCGAAGTACGAGAGCATCAACTTCTACAGCCTGAATGTGCACGGTATCCGGGAACTTCTCATCGAGGTGACCCGGCGGATCCACACCAGGGGATTCGAGACGCCGTCGGAGTTCTTCCACCATTTCATCGGTGAGGAGAACGAACACATGTGGTTCTTCGCCGAGTTCTGCCTGCGCTACGGCGGGAAGATCTACCGCCAGCCGGCCGGGGCGAACGTGGAGATCCCGAAGTCGGACGTGGAGAGCCTGCTGGTCTTCGCCCGCATCCTGATCTTCGAGGAGCTGGTGGACCACTTCAACTCCCGGATGGCGGTGGACGACCGGCTGCACGAGACCATCCGGGCCATCAACCGGATCCACCACCAGGACGAGTCGCGGCACATCGCCTTCGGCCGCGAGCTGGTGACCGCGCTGTACGCCCAGGTGAAGCGCACCTCCACCGAGCACGAACTGGGCGAGATCTCCGGCTATCTGCGCCGGTACCTGACGTACAGCTTCGAGTCGCTGTTCAACCCGCACGTCTACCGGGACGCCGGTCTCGCCGACCCGCTGGACGTGCGCCGGCAACTGCTCGAGTCGCCCGGGCGGGCGGATTTCGAGCAGGGCATCTTCCGCAAGACCTCAAGGTTCCTCGAGAAGATCGGGATCATTTCATGACCGCGGATGCCGCATCGGTCGCCGCCCGCGCCGACGCTCCGGCCATTCTCGACCCCGACCAGACCGATCTGCTGCGCGAGCTGGACGGTGTGTTCACCGGCTGGGGCCGGGCCGCCGGCGCCCGGGAGATCCTGCCCCCGCCGCTGTATCCGGTGGCGGACCTGCAGAAGTTCGACGTGTACACCAACTTCCCGCACCTCGCCCTGGTCGCCGCCCCGCTGGACCTGGCGGACGGCCCGGCCGCCCCCGAGGACGGCGCCTTCGCCCCGGCGGCACTCCACGAGGCCCGGCTCGGCCTGCCGCACGCGACCTGCTTCGGCGCCTATCTCTTCTACGAGGAGAGGGAACTCGACCGGGACACCCTGGTGACCCTGGTGAACCGGTGTTTCCGCAACGAGGACCACTACGTCCCGCTGCGCCGGCTGGCCAGCTTCCAGATGCGGGAGATCGTGGCGCTCGGCTCCTTCGAGCACACCCAGCGCGTCCTCGCCGAGTTCACCGACCGGATCACCGCGTTCGGCGCGGCGGTGGGCGTGGAGCTGGACCGGGTGGCCGCGAGCGACCCGTTCTTCGAGAACGACGGCGCGCGGGCGCTGCTGTCCCGGCTCAGCCCGGTGAAGTACGAGTTCCAGGCCGGTGACCTGGCCATCGCGTCGGTCAACACCCACCGCAACTTCTTCGGCGAACGCTGTCGCATCCGCCTCGCCGGTGAGTCCGGCTACGCCTACACCAGCTGTGTGGCGTTCGGGCTGGAGCGCTGGCTGGCCGTGCTGCTGGACGCCCACGGCTCCGCGCCGAAGGCCCTGGCGGCCGTCCGGGACGCCGCCGCGCGGGACCGGTGACGGTGACCGGCCGGGTCGGCATCGACATGGTTCCGTTCGGCCGCGTACGGGACCTGGTGCGCGACGCGTCCCTGCTGACCCGGATGCTCTCCCCCGAGGAGATCCGGCTGACCCACCGCGACACCGGGCCGGACATCCCGGGCATCGCGGGCCGGCTGGCCGCCAAGGAGGCGGTGTTCAAGCTCTTCCACGCGGCCGGCCAGACCCTGCCGTGGCGCGGCATCGAGATCCTCACCGCCGACGGCGGCCATCCGGTGGTGCGGCTGGCCGGCCGGGCCGCCGAACTGGCCCGCGAGGCGGGCATCGAGGACATCTCGGTGAGCATCAGCCACGACGAACCCTGTGCCGTGGCCGTGGCGTTCACGGCCTGCAACCCAGAGAACAGGAGTGGAGATGGCAGCGACAGGCATTGACGAGGTCCGCAACTGGATCCTCAAACGCCATCCGGAGCGGCAGACCATCGACGCCGAGGAGAACCTGATCCAGACCCGTCTGGTCGACTCACTGACCTTCGTGGAGCTGGTCTACGTCATCGAGAACGCGACCGGCGTGGAGATCGACTTCGACAACATCGACATCCAGGACTTCCAGACCCTGGCCGCCATCGAGAAGGCGTTCTTCGTCGCGGCCTGACCGGCACCAGGAGAGAGGCAACTGATGGAAGCCGTCTCGTACACCGCCCAATGGACGGCCGCGGCGCGCGCGCTGGAGACCGAACGCGGCGACCGGGCGACCTTGCGCGACCCCTTCGCCCGCGCGCTGGCCGCGCCCCGCGGATTCGAGCTGCTGGAGAAGAACCAGGGCAGTGGACTGGCCACGTTCATCGCCATCCGCACCCGTTATCTGGACGAGAGCATCGCGCAGATCCTGGCGGACAACGACATCCGGCAGATCGTGTTCGTCGCCGCCGGCATGGACACCCGCCCCTTCCGGCTCGACTGGCCGGACGAGGCGATCGTGTACGAGGTCGACTTCCCGGCACTGCTCGAGGAGAAGCGCCGCCGGCTGGCCGCGCTGGACGCCCGGCCGCGGGTGACCCGCCGCGAGGTGGCGGTCGACCTGCGCAAGGACTGGCTGCCGGACCTCGAACGGGCCGGGTTCGACCGGGACAGCGCCACCCTGTGGATCGTCGAGGGGCTGCTGTTCTTCCTCACCGAGGAGCAGGCGACCGGCCTGCTGCGGGCGCTGGGCTCGGCGTCGGCGCCGGGCAGCTGGCTGGGCGTGGACTTCGTCAGCGAGGCGCTGCTGCGCAGCCCGTTCTCCCGGGACTTCCGGCGCAAGCTGGAGGAGGACGGCACGCCGTGGCTGTTCGGCACCGACGAGCCCGAGGAGTACCTGGCCGGCCTCGGCTGGAAGGCGCGCGACGTGAAGGAGCCCGGCGAGCCGAGCACCGCGCACGACGACTGGCCGTTCCAGGTGCAGCCCCGGGACCGCAAGGGTCCCTCGCGCAGCTGGCTGGTGCGCGCCGAGTACGTGGGCGGCTGAGCGCCCACACCTGACGCGGGGGCCCCGTCCGTACCCCCTCGGGTCCACCCGCGAGGACTCCCCCTGTCAGCTAAGGATTCCGGGTCGAAGGGAGAGATCGCTATGGCGACCGACAGCGGGGAATGGTGGGCGGCGGCGGGCGGCTACGTGGCCGAACTGCTCACCGTTCTCGCGATGGAACCGGACAGGCCGGTCCTGCACTACCGCGGTTCCTGGGTGACCGGGGGCGCGCACATCAGCTCCGTGACCGGGATCTACCGGGCGCTGCACGAGGCCGGCGTGGGCCACGGCACGGTCGTCGGGGTGCTGACCTCGTCGAACAGCCCGGAGATCCTCGGGGTGCGGCACGCGGCACATCTGCACCGGGCCGCGGTCGCGCACCTCAGGTCGACCAACCCGGGGTCGAGCACGGCGATGCTGTCGGTCGACGACCAGCTGGAGATCCTGCGCTCGACCGGCGCGGCCGTGCTGTACGCCGACGCGGACAGCGCCGGGCGCGCGGCCGAGCTGGCAGAGCTGGCCGGCGTACCGCTGATCGGACCCCGGGTGCCCGGTGCCCGGCACGTCGTACCGGGGGACGATCCGGGACCGGCGAAGGTCGTGCCGTGGTCGCCGGAGGACCTGGCGGCCATCGCGTTCACCAGCGGCAGCACCGGGCGGCCGAAGGGCATCAGGAAGTCGCGGCGGTCCTGGGACAGCGTGGCGTACGGCACGATCGCCCTGGGCCGGGAGGCCGAGGAGATCACGGCGGTGGTGGTGACCCCGCTGGGCCAGACGGTCGGGCAGCTCGCCGATGCCGCGCTGATCGACCGGGGCCGGCTGGTGCTGCTGGAGGAGTTCACCCCGGACGCCTTCCTCGGCGCGGTGCGGGAGCACGCGGGGACGCGGACCTTCATGGCCACCAGCCACCTGTACCGGCTGCTGGACCGCCTGGAGGAGCTGGGGCTGCGGGACACGGAGGCCGCCGGACTGGCGAGCCTGCGCCGCATCGACTACGCGGGCAGCCCGGCGGCTCCGGCCCGGCTCGCCGAGGCCGTGAAGCTGTTCGGCGCCGGGCTGTTCCAGCAGTACGGCACCTCCGAGAGCGCCCGGATCACCTGTCTTTCCGGGGAGGACCACACCGATCCGGAGCTGCTGGCGACGGTGGGGCGTCCGTTCCCCGGGGTGGAGATCGGCTTCAGCGACCTGGAGACGGGCGCCGCGCTCGACGACGGGCAGGTCGGTGAGGTGCGGGTGCGCTCCCCGCACGTCATGGACGGCTACCTGGACGAGGCGCTGACCAAGCAGGTGCTCCGGGACGGCTGGTACCACACCGGCGACATCGGCTACCGCGACGGGCGCGGCTATCTGCGGCTGCTGGACCGGGTCGCCGACATGGTCAAGATCGACGGGGTCAAGGTGTACCCCACGGTGGTCGAGCGCGCGATGCTGACGATCCCGGGGATCGCGCAGTCGGTCGTGTACGGCTTCCTCGGCGAGGACGGCTTCGAGCACCTGCACGCGGCGATCACCCTGCGCCCGGGCGCCTGTGTGGGTGTCGACGCGGTGCGCGACCACCTCGGCAACATCCTCTCGCCGGCACACGTCCCCGAACGGGTGCTCGTCCTGGACGAGATCCCCCTGAACGCGGCCGGCAAGCCCGACAAACCACGCCTGCGACTGGAACACGCGTCGCACGCCTGACAGCAGGCAGGACACCGATCCTCACCGACGATTCGGAGCATCATGCCCAGCCATCTGGAATATTTCAGCACCGAGGTCCCTCCGGAGCAGACGCGGACGCGCACGTTCCTCGAGATCGGCAGGCGCGCCGGGCACTTCCCGAGCGCCGTGGCACGGGTCCCCGACGGGGACACCGAGGTGAGCGTGTGGTGCAGCAACGACTACCTCGGCATGGGGCAGCATCCGCTGGTGCTGGCCGCCGTGCACGACGCCGTGGACAGGTTCGGCGCGGGGTCGGGCGGTTCGCGCAACATCGGCGGGACCAACCACTGCCACGTCGAGCTGGAGCGGGAACTCGCCGACTGGCACGGCAAGGACGCGGCGCTGCTGTTCACCTCCGGGTATACCGCCAACGACGGCGCGCTGACCGTACTCGCCGGCACGCCGTCGGACACGGTGGTGTTCTCCGACGAGTTGAACCACGCCTCGATCATCGACGGGCTGCGGCACAGCGGCGCCACGAAGCGGATCTTCCGGCACAACGACGTCGGTCATCTCGAACGGCTGCTCGCCGAGACCGACCCCGCGCTGCCGAAGCTGATCGTGCTGGAGTCGATCTACTCGATGTCGGGTGACGTCGCCCCGCTGGCCGAGGTGGCGGACCTGGCCGAGCGGTACGGGGCCACGACGTTCCTGGACGAGGTGCACGCGATCGGCATGTACGGTCCCGAGGGCGCCGGGGTCGCGGCGCGCGAGGGCATCGCCGACCGGTTCGACGTCATCATGGGGACACTGGCCAAGGGCATCGGCACGGTGGGCGGTTACATCGCCGGCCCGAACGCGCTGATCGACTACGTCCGGGCCGTCTCCCGGGCGTTCGTCTTCACCACCTCGCTGCCGCCGGCCACGGCGGCGGGCGCGCTCGCCGCGGTGCGGCACCTGCGCGGGTCCGAGGAGGAGCGGCGGCGGCTCGCGGAGAACGCCCGTCTGCTGCACCGGCTGCTGGACGAGGCCGACATCCCGTACAAGTCCTCCGACTCGCACATCGTCTCGGCGCTCGTCGGCGACGACGCGCTGTGCAAGCAGGCGTCCGCGCTGCTGCTCGACCGGCACCGCATCTATGTGCAGGCGATCAACGCCCCCAGTGTGCGCGAGGGTGACGAGCTGCTGCGGATCGCGCCGTCGGCGACGCACACGACGACCGACGTGAAGAAGTTCGCGGAGGCACTCGCGGGCATCTGGCTGGAACTGTCCATCCCGTCCGCCTCGGTGCGGACGAAGGAGTCCGCGGACGTGAAGGAACCGGTGTGACCCGACCGCTGGCCGCCGTGCTCGCCGACACCGCGGCACGGCGGCCGGACGCGCCGGCGCTGGTCTTCGGGTCCACCACCGTCGGCTACGGGACGCTGTGGGAACGGGCCCGCGGCTGTGCGGCCGAGCTGCGCCGGCACGGGATCGGCCCGGGCGACCGGGTCGCGCTGCTGCTGCCCGACGGCCCGCGGTTCCCGGTGGCCTACTACGGCGTGCTCGCGCTGGGTGCCACCGTGGTCCCGCTGAACGCCCGCTTCCGGGCCGGGGAGATCGAGTTCGTGCTCGCCGACAGTGGCGCGCGGGGGCTGATCTGCGCGGAGACGACGGTGGAGGAGGGCGCGAAGGCGGCGGCGGTCACCGGTGCCACGCTGTTCACGTTCGGCGCCGGCTTCGCCGACGGGGTGCGGCTGGACCCGCCCGACCCCGCTCCGCCCCTCGCGGGCCATGTGCCGGTGGCGCCGGACGGCATCGCGGCGATCCTGTACACCTCGGGGACCACCGGCCGGCCCAAGGGGGCCATGCTCACGCACCGCAACGTCGTGACCAACATCGAGGTGACGGCCGTCTCCCCGTTCGCCGCCCGGTCCGACGACGTCCTGCTGTGCGCCCTTCCGCTGTCCCACACCTTCGGCCAGACCTGTGTGATGGGTGTGGCGTTCCACACCGGGGCGACGGTCGTGCTGATGCCCCGGTTCGACGCGGGCGCCGCGCTGGAGCTGATGGCCCGGCACGGCTGCACGGTGTTCATGGGGGTGCCGACGATGTACCACGCCCTGCTGGAGGCGGTGGCCGACGGTGCCCCGGCCCCGCGGCTGCGCCGGGTCTACAGCGGGGGCTCGGCGCTGGCGGTGCCGGTGCTGGAGCGCGTCGAGGAGGTCTTCGGCTGCCGGGTGTACGAGGGGTACGGGCTGACCGAGACCTCCCCGTGCGTCGCCTACAACCAGCCGGGCTCGGCCACCCGGCCGGGCACGGTCGGCACGCCGATCGCCGGGGTGGAGGTCGGCATCGCCCGCGCCGGGCTGGAGGGCCGCATCGAGCTGCTGCCCGCGGGCACCGTGGGCGAGGTCGTGATCCGCGGGCACAACGTGATGGCCGGATACCTGGGGCGGCCCGAGGAGACGGCGGCCGTGCTCGTGGACGGCTGGTTCCGCTCGGGGGACCTGGGCGTGCTGGAGGAGGACGGCCTGCTGCGGCTGGTCGACCGGAAGAAGGACGTCGTGCTGCGCGGCGGCTACAACGTCTATCCCCGGGAGGTCGAGGAGGTGCTGCTGCGCCATCCCGCCGTCGAGCAGGCCGCGGTGATCGGCCTTCCGGACGAGCGGCTGGGCGAGGAGGTGTGCGCGGTGGTGGTGCCCCGCCCCGGGTTCGCACCCGGTGCCGCGCTGGCCGCCGACCTGGTCGCCTTGGCCCGGGACCGGCTGGCGGGCTACAAGTGTCCGCGCCGGGTGGAGTTCGTGGAGGCGCTGCCCACCGGACACAGCGGCAAGGTGCTCAAGCGCCGCCTGGTGGAGCGCTACGCGTAGGGCGCCCGGGCCGGGTGCGCGGGGCGCACCCGGCCGTGGGCTCACACGGTGCCGACGGCGAGGACGCCGCCCCCGCCGACGCGGGCGCCGGGGTCGTCCAGCAACTGCCAGCGGGCCGGCTCGCCGCGGGCCGGTCCGTAGGAGCAGGCGGGCTCGGTGGCCCGCCGGGTCACCGGGCAGACGTGGATCTCGCCGTCCGGTACGAGCGGCAGCATCGCCTGGCCCGCCTGGAGCAGCGCGCGGCCGGCCGACGGGGCCGCGCCGTCCTGGGGGTGCCGGCGCAGCAGGGCCTCGCCGGTCACCACGGCGGCCTTGATCACCACGTCCGCCCGGCCGTCCGCCCGGGCCCAGGCGGACCGTACGGCGGTGGCCGCGCACACCGCGCCCCGCGCGTGGCCGGCGGCGTCCGGCCGGGTGGGGAACACGCCGAGGATGTCGGTGCCCAGTGTGGCGACGACGGTTCCGCCCCGGCTCTCGATCTCCTCCCGGACGCCGCCGTACACCCGGTCGAACACGGTGTCGGTGTCGTCCGGCCGGCCCGCCCGGAGGGTGACGCCGACCCGCAGCAGCAGGGCGCTGACCTCCCGCCGGCCGGGGGCCGGGGCGGGCGCGGAGGCGGGAGCGGTGCCGGGGGGCGGGACGGACCAGGGGGCGGTGCCGTCGTCGGCGGGGGGCCCGTGGCGGTGGCCGCCGGTGGTCGCGAAGGGGTGCGGCGGGGCCGCCGTCGCCCGCGTCGGCGCTCTGGTCTCCGGTTCCCGTCCGGGCGGGGTCTCCGGGGGGACCCGGCCGGCACCGGCCACCGGTGCGGTCAGGACGGTGGCCGGGGCGGACGGGACGCATTCGAGCGCCGGGTCGTGGGTGAGGATGGCCTGCTGGAGCAGTCGCAGCTCGCGGCCGGGCTCCAGGCCCAGTTCCGCCACGAGGGCCGCGCGCAGCCGGCTGTAGACGCCGAGCGCGTCGGCCTGCCGGCCGCAGCGGTACATCGCGCGCATCAGCTGGGCACAGGAGCGCTCGCGCAGCGGCTCGCTCTCGACGACCGTCTCGATCTCGGAGAGCACCGCGTGGTGCCGGCCGCACGCGAGTTCGGCCTCGAAGCAGTCCTCCAGCACGTCCAGCCGCACGTGCTGCAGCGCGGTCAACTCGGGCCAGCCCACCCCGAGTTCGACCAGGTCGGACAGGGCGTCGCCGCGCCACAGGCGCAGCGCCTCGCGCAGTCGGCGGGCCGCCTCGTCGGGCCGGCCCGCCGCGTGCAGGGCCCGCCCCTCCTCCACCATCCGGCGGAACCGGTGCAGGTCGACGTGTTCGGGGTCGACCTCCAGCGCGTAGCCGGGTGACTGGGTGCGCAGGACGGCATCGGTACCGTCCTGCGACAGCCTGCGGCGCAGCCCCCAGACGGCGTTCTGCACGATCTTGCGGGCCGTGACCGGGGCCTCTCCCTCGCTCCACAGCGCCGTCAACAGCCTGCTGATCGGGACGACCTGGCCCGGTTGCAACAGCAGGAACCCGAGGGTCGCGCGCTGTTTGCTGCCCCCCAGGTCGACGACCCGGCCGTCCGAGACGACCTCCAAGGGACCCAGCATCCGGAACCGCATGACAACCCCCCGCATCAGATGGACCCAGCCAAATGAGCGCGCCAGAAGCGCAAACTTTGGCCACAATACAAACCGGGGGTTCGGTTTACAACACGGGACGCATCGTTGGACAATCAGGGCTCCGGGGCGCCGCGCGCATCATAGATACCCGTCTGACCTGGACTTTTCTCAAGAAAGGACAGATCAGACGATGGCCGGCACGCCACCGTCGCACAACAACATGGGCATGCCAGGATGGTCGCCAAACAGGACACGCATCCCTTTACAACTGTCGTCACCAGGAGATCACCGAACGGAGTCATGGTGGATATGCTGCGAAAAGAGTCCGCCGCATGAGGCAAGTGAGGGCCGAAGAGACCCGGAACGCCCTCCTTCTGGCCGCCGCCCAGATTTTCGACCGCGACGGCTACGAGGGCACCACGCTGGCGATGATCAGCGACCGCGCCGCGGTGAGCAAGGGGGCGCTCTCGTTCCACTTCAGCAGTAAGTCGGCGCTCGCGGACGCCGTGCAGTACCTGTCCTGCGAGCGCTCGCGCACCGAACTGAAGGCCCTGGACGATCCCGGGGTGCCGGCCCTGCGGGCGCTCGGCGACATGGTGCGCGGGCTGGCGGACCGGCTGGCGGGCGACCCGCCGACCCGGGCCGGCCTCCGGCTGGCCCGGGAACGCGGTCCCTCCCGGGGGCCGGGCCTGGACTGCCGACTCGTCTGGCGCGCGGTGTTCCGGCAGGCGGTGCTGCGCGCGCAGGAGGAGCAGAGCCTGCGGTCCGACGCCGGGGTGGAGTCCGTCGTGGACCTCGCGCTGGCCCTCGCGCTCCACCAGGAGGCGGTCCCCGCGGATCGTGACCAGAGCACATGGCTGACCGACGCCTGGGAGTTGCTGCTCCCCGCGCTCGTCTCGCCCGCCTTCTCCGGCACGCTCACGTCCGCGCGTTCCTGAACCGGGGGACACGCTCCCCTCGGCCCGGAGGGTGAAAGGACGGCCGGTCGCCATCGGGCGGGCCCCCGCGCCGACGGCGTCCGGCCCGAAGCCGGCCCGGGCGTCGGTCCGCCCCGGACGGGCGAGCCGCCCGGAGCCGGCGCGCCCGCCGCGGCGCACGCGCGCCGCTGCCCGCCCGGCCCGCTCCGGGGCCCGCGAGCCGCTCCTCGCCCGGCTCGCCGGAGCCCGTAACCGGCCTCGCCGGCGCCGGCCCTGGGCGCGCGGCCGCTGCTGTGCGGTCACCGCGTCAGCCCGCCGGTTCCGCCACCAGGGCCCGGCCCTCCGCCCGCATCTCGGCCAGCACCCGGGTCCCGCGGTCCGGTGCGAAGTCCAGCTGCGGGAAGACGGCGGGCATCGTGACGCTGGGCAGCATGTAGGCGAAGAGGGACGAGATCCGCTGCTCCAGATCCGTCCACTGGGACCTCACCTCCGACACGACCTGGGCGCCGATCCAGGAGCTGACCAGGAAGCGGCCGAGTTCCTCGGGCACCACGTGCGGGTAGACCTCGCCGCGCTCCTTGGCGGTGGCCACCACGGAGGCGAACCGCGCCGCCCACGCCTCCCAGGGGCCGCCGTCCGCCAGTTCCTGGAGGTGCCGCTCCATGGCCAGCTTGGCGCCCGCCTGGAGCATGATCTCCCGCGGCAGCCGGCACGCCAGCGTCATGGCCTCGTCGACCAGTTCCTGGAGCTTGTAGGTGCGCGGGGGCGGATATCCCTGCTCCGTCACCTGCTCGGCGAAGATGCCCTGGACCAACTGCTCCTTCGAAGCGAAGTGGAAGTACAGGGCCCCTCGCGTGACCTGGGCCTTCTCAAGGATCTGCGCGATGCTGGCACCGTGGTATCCGTGCTGCGCGAAGACTTCCGCCGCCGCGTTCAGGATCGTGCAACGGGTTCGGATCGCGCGCAACTGCTGTGCCATGTGTTCGTCCTCTCGTCCGCGCCCCGCCACCCCTCCGAGCTGACGCGAATGCCTGATCCCGGGCCGCGACCGCGGCCCGGGTGACAAAAGAAACCAGATGACTGGTACTTTACCAATGTGCCCCTCAAGGCCGTCGGTGGCGAGAACGCCCCGGCTCACCAGGCCCCGGCACCGCCGTCCACCGCCATGGTGGCACCGGTGACGAAGCCGGCCTGGTCGCTGCAGAGCCACACCGCGACCCGGGCCACCTCTTCCGGATCGGCCACCCTCCCCTGCGGATTGCGGCGGCGCATGCGCTCCTCGGCCGCCGGGTCCCGGGCGAAGACGCCCTCCGACATCTCCGTCCTGGTCAGACCGGTGGCCAGCGCGTTCACCCGGATGCCGTGCCCCGCGTACTGTGCCGCGGCCGACTTGGTCAGACCGAGCACGGCGTGCTTGGCGGCCACATAGGGCGCGCCCTGCGAGGTGGCGCGGACCCCCGCGATGCTGCTGTTGTTGACGATCGCGCCGCCCGCACCCCCGGCGAGCATGGCCTTGATCTGGTGCTTCATGCAGAGCCAGACGCCCCGGAGGTTCACGTCGAGCACCGTGTCGTAGTCGGCGTCGTCGGTCTCGTGCAGCAGGGCCGGCCCGGTCGTCGTACCGGCGTTGTTGAACGCGGCGTCGAGCCCGCCGTACCGGTCGACGGCGAGCCCCACCGCCCGCTCCACGTCCTGTGCGCTGGTGACATCGCCCCCGGCGCAGGCGACTTCGGCGCCCTCGCCCCGCAACTCGGCCGCCAGCTCCTCCAGCCGGGACAGCCGGCGGGCCATCAGCACCAGTCTGGCGCCGTTGCGGGCGCCCACCCGGGCCGCCGCCGCGCCGATGCCGCTGCTCGCCCCCGTGACCAACAGGACCTTGCCCGCCAGCAGTTCGCCCTCCTCGATCACGCGACCGCCCTTCCGGGCACGCCGTCCCAGAGCGTACCGGCCCGCGCCTCGGCGTCGACCGTGCGCAGCAGCCGGTCGTCGATCTCGGCCAGCGAACCGACGACGTGACGCGCCCCGGCCTCGCTCATCAGCTGCCGCTGGAAGCCGTGCGCGAAGTCGCTGGGGTGCCCGATGAACGGGGCGCCCAGCTCGCGGGCCGCCTCGGCGACCCGGGCCACGTCGTCGATGAACACCACCTCGTCGCAGGCGAGGCCGGCGACGTCGACGGCGATCTCGTACAGGCCGGGGCGGATGCCGTCGGTGCACACGTACCGGGGAGGGTCGAACAGGTCGGCCAGGTGCCCCAGGTGGCGCTCGAAGTGGGCGGCGTCGAGCCCGCCGTAGCAGACGGTCCTGAGGCCCAGGGCACGGAGCCCGCGCAGCAGGTCCACCGCGCCGTCGAGGACGCGGACCGGGTGGTCCGCGAGGTAGCGCTCCCGCTCCTCGAAGTAGACGGCGATCGTCTCTTCCGGGGTGGTCGGCATGGCGCACGCGTCCGCGAGGATCCTGCCCGCGACCTCCCGCGGCTGGGAGAAGATGCGGCGCTCCAGGTCCGCGGAGTAGGTACCGCCCCGGCTGGTGACGAAGTGGTGGATCACGGGACTGAACGTGTCGTTCAGCAGCACTCCGTCGATGTTGAGCGCGGCCATGCGGAGTCTGCCGAGTTGCCCGGTCATGGATCCCTCTCCCCTCCCCCCGTGACCCGCCTGTGCTTCGAGCGGGCGGCGGGCCGGCTAAACCTGACGATCGGTTCAGATCCTCACACGGGCGTGGCCGATAGTCCATGGATCATGTTCGGGCGTCTCGCTCGCCGGAACGCGATGTCCACGAACGGTGTCCCGCGCGTCACACCGGGGGGTCGTCGCGACCGGCCCCCGAGTAGGCTGGCGGGACCTGCCTCCACGCGCCGGCGCGGGCGTGCGGAGCGGGCCGGACGACCGTGCTAGGACGCCCGGAATCAGGCTCAATTCCGAAGGGGACCTGTGATGTCGGCGTCGGGGCGGCACGTGCGCGGCAGCGCGCTCGCCCCCGTCCGCGGGGCACCGGTCCACCCTTCACGCCCGCCGCCGCGCCCGCCCGGCGGTCCTTGACCGAGAGGGACGGGAGACGCTGGAAAAAAAACCGGTCAGTCCGTAAAGTGACGCCCGTCGCACACCGCTTCATCCGCGCTCCACCCAAGCCCGTTCGGCTTGGCCTGTGTTACGGCAGCACTTCGTCCACGACTGCCCTGGGGGAGAGGCACATGACCACGTCTGCGTCCATCGACAGCATGATCACTGACTTCCGGGCGGCTCTGCCCACCACCACACCCGCCGGACCGCGCGCCTTCACGACGACCGTTCCCAAGGAGTACGTCCACCGCGCGGCGGTCACCGAGGTGTTCCTCACCGGCTGGCGACAGACGGACGTGGACACCTGCACGGTCACGGCACAGTGGCCGCGGGCCCACACCTTCTACGGACCCTCGAACGGCTTCCACGACCCGCTGCTGTTCAGCGAGACGCTGCGGCAGTCGGTGCCGCTGCTGTCCCACACGGTCTACGGCGCACCCATGAACCACAAGCAGATATGGCGTGACCTGCACGTCGCCCTGGATCCGGCGGCGCTGCGCGCCGGACTCACCCCGGCCGACGTGGAGCTGCGCATCCACTGCGCGGACGTCGAACGGCGGGCCGGCGTGCTGCGCGCGATGCGGATGGAGGTGACCGCCACCCGCGACGGGCAGTACCTGGGGACGGCGTCGACCTCGTTCAGTTCGCACAGCGCGGCGCTGTACCCACGGCTGCGCGGGGCCTACGCCGACGCCGAGCGGGCGATGGCGGCGGCCGTCGAGATGCCGCTGCCGCTCCAGCCCGAACTCGTCGGGCGGGACCGCCCGCACGACGTGGTGCTCTCGCCCCGCGCGGGCGACGGCCGCTGGCAGCTGCGGGTGCACACCCTGCACCCGATCATCTTCGACCACCCGAACGACCACGTGCCCGGCATGCTGCTCCTGGAGGCGGCCCGCCAGGCGGCCCAGCACCATCTGGGTCCGGCGCCGGTCCTCGTCACGGGGCTGGACGCGGCGTTCCACCGGTACGCGGAGCTGGACGCCCCGGCCTGGGTCGCGGCCGAATCCCTCGCCGACGGCCGCGTCCGCGTGACCGTCGAGCAGCGGGACGCGCCCGTCTTCGCGTGCACGGTGACCACACACCCGACGGCCACGGTCTGACACCGCCCGCCTCCGGCGGAACTCCGTCGCGGCGGCGCCCATGGAGCCGGGGCCGGAGCCGACCGGTGAGCCGGGCCGGGAGCGGCGGGGGGGGTTCCGGACGGACGGTGGTCGGTGGGCGGTGGGGGTCAGAGGGGTCAGAGAGGATCGGTTATGCCGAGCCCTGTCAGGGCGCCTACCGGGTCGGAGTCCGGGGTGCCGCGGGGCCACCAGTCGTCCTGGCCGGGCTCCGACTCGTAGGCGTACCACAGCCCGTCGCGGCCCAGCCGGAGCTGGACGTGGCCGCGCGGGTGGGTGAGGCGGTTGCGCCAGGGGCGGAAAGCCGGCAGGTCGGCGGCGAGCAGCAGCGGGCGGGCCCGGTCGAAGCGGCCGGCCGGCGGATCCCACGGCTCCTCCAGGACGGCCAGCCCGGCCTCCCCGCCCTGCCGCCAGGCCGCCACGGCGCGCGCGAGGTCGGCCGGACCGCGGCCGGTCGCTTCGGCGAGCCCCGCGTACAGCGTGCGCGTGGCCGCGGTCAGTCCGGAACCCGGGCGGGCCGCGGCGAGGCGCACCGCGTCCTGCCACAGGGTGAGGCCGCCGACCGGGTCGCGTCCGGTGGTGAGCAGCGCGTGGGCGCGGGCGGCGGCGTCCGTCGCGAGCTGGTCCAGCGCGAAGGGGTCCGGGCCGCCGGGCGCCGAGGGGTAGACGGGGGGCTGTCCGGCATGGGGGGGCACCGGCAACGGCGGGGGCAGCGGCGGAAGCCGACGGTCCGCCAGGGCGTCGGCGGCCCGGACGCCGGGCAGGGTCCGCGGTTCCCGTTCGCGCGCGTCGCGGGCCGCGCGGGCGGCACTGCGCCGGGACAGCGCGTCCAGCAGTTCCCTCTCGCCCCGGCCGCGGAGCAGGAGGAGGACGAAGGGGTCGGCGTCGAGCAGTCGGGCCGTCTGGTAGCACAGGGCGGCGGCGTGCTTGCAGGGGTGGCCGGAGTCGGGGCAGCTGCACCGCGGGGAGAGGTCGCCGGGCCCGGGCAGCAGGGGGACACCGCAGTCGGCGAGCGACTGCGGCAGCTCCTTGTCGAGCAGCGCCGCGATGTGGCCCGGCCGGTCGGCCGCGGCGTCCAGGAACCGTTCCCAGTCCGCGTCGTCCAGGGTGCGTACCCGCATCTGCACCCGGTACGGCCGGGGCCGGCTTCCCCGGACGTACGCCAGCACCAGCCCCGGTGTGACGGTGATGGCGTCCACCTGTCCCTGGTCGGCGTAACCCCGGCCGCGCGCCAGCCGCTCGGGGTCCAGCGCGCCCCGCTCCAGCGCACCGACCCAGGCGTTGCCCCACCAGGTCCCGGCGAACGCCTCGCCGGTGCCACCGCCCGCCCGGGCGGGGAACGCCGGGAACGTGCGGCGGAGTTCACCGTCGCGGTGGGGGGTGCCCATGGACCCGGCCCCGAAGTGCGGCTGCGCCGCCGCGCCCGGCTCGGGGTCGCTCGCCGCCGGTTCGGCGGGCGGGGTCGTGGTGGCGTGGGCGGGGTCCTCCGGCTCGCCGTCGGCGGTCTCCGTCCACGAGGGCATGCGGAACGCGGTCGCCAGGTAGTGCCGCATGTCCCGCACGGTCCTGGCCCGGGCGGGCGGGGTCTCCCCTCCGGGCGGGGGCGGGGTGCGCGGCCCGGCGGAGCGATCCGGTCCGGCCCCGCGCCGCCCGTGTCCCGCCCCGGCGGCCGCCTCGGTCTCCGCGCGCGCCGCCTCCGCACGCGCCGCCCGCAGCGCCTGCCGGGCGACATCGCCGGGACGCCGGCCGGCAGCGCCACCGGTACGCCCACGCACACGGCCACCGCCCGGCTCGCCCCCCGGCCCAGGGGTGGCGCCATCCGGCTCGTCCCCCCGCGCGGGGGTGGTGTCATCCGGTCCGGCTCCGCCCCCGGGACCGGCGCCGTCCGGCTCGTCCGTCCGCACGGAGCGGGGACCGTCCGGAACGGCTTCGGGCAGGGGCCCGGTACCCTCCGCCTCGGCTCCCCGCCGGGAACCGGCACCGTGCGAACGGGCTTCCGCCGCGGCACCGCCCGGATCCGGCCCAGCCGCTCCCCGCCGGGGACCGGCACCTCCCGGACCAGCATCCGCCGCGGCACCGGCGCCATCGGGGTCGGCTCCCCCCGCAGGACCGACGCCCGCCCCACCGCTTCCGGGCGCGGGACCGGCACCCCCCGCACCGTCACCCGACGCGGGACCGGCGCCCTCCAGCCCCTCGTGTACGGGGTCCGCCGCGCCCTCGGTCGCCTCCCGGGCGTGCCGCTCGACGGCCCCCGGGTGCGCGTCGGCGGTGCGGCGGGCCGCCGCCGCCCTGAGGGCCGCCCTCGCCACATCGGCGGGCCTCGCTCCCGCACCCGGCTCCGGGCACTCCCCCTCGGCGGGGCCCGCCACCGCACGCTCCCCGTCGGCCGTGCCCGGCGCCACGCACTCCCCCTCGGCCGGACCCGGCACCGTACGCTCCCCCGCTGCCGCACCCGTCGCCGTGTGTTCGTGTTCCGCGGGTGTCCGTCGGCGTGCCTCCCTCAGGGCCCGGCGGGCCTCGTCGGCGGGGTGGGTGTGGTCGGGGGGCGTCATGGCGTCCTCCGGAGGGAGACGAGGTCGGACAGCTCGCGGTCCGTCAGTTCGGTGAGGGCCG
Source organism: Streptomyces sp. NPDC104831 (assembly GCF_055583025.1). Taxonomy (NCBI): domain Bacteria; kingdom Bacillati; phylum Actinomycetota; class Actinomycetes; order Kitasatosporales; family Streptomycetaceae; genus Streptomyces; species Streptomyces sp. NPDC104831. The sequence goes on along the minus strand of NZ_JBVJOT010000018.1, from coordinate 90,178 downwards.
CCTCGCCGGAGCCGAGGATGGCGTCGGCCAGGGCGCGCTTGGCGGCGAGCATCTCGGCGATGCGGTCCTCCACCGTGCCCTCGGTGACCAGGCGGTGGACCTGGACGGGCTGGGTCTGGCCGATGCGGTAGGCGCGGTCGGTGGCCTGCTCCTCGACCGCCGGGTTCCACCAGCGGTCGAAGTGGACGACATGGCCCGCGCGGGTGAGGTTCAGGCCGGTTCCGGCGGCCTTCAGCGACAGCACGAGGACCGGGGTCTCGCCGTTCTGGAAGCGGTCGACCATGCGCTCGCGCTCCGGTACCGGCGTGCCGCCGTGCAGCAGGTCGACCGGGATCGCGCGGGCGGACAGATGGGCGGTGAGCAGCCGGGCCATGCCGACGTACTGGGTGAAGACGAGGGCCGAGCCGTCCTCGGCGAGCAGGGTGTCCAGCAGTTCGTCGAGCAGGGCGAGCTTGCCGGAGCGGGCGGCCAGCCGCTCCGGGTCGGGCTGTTCCTTCAGGTACAGCGCCGGGTGGTCGCAGATCTGCTTCAGCGCGCCGAGCAGCTTCAGCACCAGACCCCGCCGTGCGATGCCCTCGGCCGTCTCGATGGCCAGCATCGATTCGCGCACCACCGCCTCGTACAGCGCGGCCTGCTCCCGGGTGAGCGGCACCGGGTGGTCCGTCTCGGTCTTGGGCGGCAGCTCCGGGACGATGCCCGGGTCGGACTTCTTGCGGCGCAGCAGGAAGGGGCGGACCAGCCGGGACAGGCGCTCGGCCGCCTCCGTGTCCTCGCCGCTCTCCACCGCGCGGGCGTGCCGGGCGCGGAAGGACTTCAGCGGGCCGAGGAGGCCGGGGGTGGTCCAGTCGAGCAGGGCCCACAGTTCGGAGAGGTTGTTCTCCACCGGGGTGCCGGTGAGCGCCACGCGCGCGGGCGCGGGGATGGTGCGCAGTGCCTTGGCGGTGGCCGAGTACGGGTTCTTCACGTGCTGTGCCTCGTCGGCGACGACCATGCCCCAGGTGCGTCCGGCGAGGTGCGGGGCCGCCGACCGCATGGTGCCGTACGTGGTGAGGACGAAGCCGCCCTCGACGCCGTCCAGGGTGCGGTCCTGGCCGTGGAAGCGGCGGACCGGGACGCCGGGCGCGAAGCGGGTGATCTCCCGCTGCCAGTTGCCGAGGAGGGACGCCGGGCAGACGACGAGGGTGGGTTCGGTGCGGGCCCGCTTCAGGTGCAGGGCGATGAGGGTGACGGTCTTGCCGAGGCCCATGTCGTCGGCGAGGCAGCCGCCGAGGCCGAGGGAGGTCATCAGGTCGAGCCAGGCCAGCCCGCGCAGTTGGTAGTCGCGCAGGGTGGCGTCGAGGCCGCGGGGTGCGGTGGCGGGGCGCAGGCCGGCGGTGAGCCGGTCGCGGAGGGCGGCCAGCGCGCCGACGGGGACGGCCTCGACGGTCTCGCCGTCCACCTCGGCGGTGCCGGTGAGGGCGACGGACAGCGCGTCGACCGGGTCGAGCAGGCCCAGTTCGCGCTTGCGGGCCTTGCGGACCAGCGCGGGGTCGACCAGCACCCAGCGGTCCCGCAGCCGTACGACGGGGCGGTGGGCCTCGGCGAGGGCGTCCATCTCGGCCTCGTCGAGCGGTTCGCCGCCGAGCGCGAGCTGCCAGCGGAAGGCCAGCAGGTCGGCGCTGTCGAAGAAGCCGGTGCCGTCGGTGGCGGAGCCGGGGGCCGGGCGGATCACGGCGGTGGCGGTCAGGTCGCGGGCGAGGTCCCGGGGCCAGTGGACGGCGACCCCGGCGGCGGCCAGCCGGCCCGCCGCGACGCCGAGCAGGTCGCTCAGCTCCTCCTCGGACAGGGCGAGGACGTCGGGCACGTCCTGCTCGGCGAGGCGGTCCAGCGGCGGCCATACTCGGGCGGCGCGCCGGATGGCGAGGGCGGCGTCCACGCGTGCGCGGGGGCCGAACGCCGGGTCGGCCTCCCCCGCCCACAGGGCCGCCGCGTCGGCCACCAGGGTGGGGTCGGCGAGGCTGTGGACCTGGACGACGGCGGCGCCGGCGGCACGGGCGCCCTCGCTCGCACCGGTCTCGAAGACGTCGTACGCCGACAGGTCCAGGCGCAGCGAGACGCGGACGCCCGCGTCCATGCCGGCGGCGACCTCGGCCGCCCACTCGTGGGCGGCGGGCAGGCTCTGGGGTGCCTGGGCGGCGAAGGGCCGGCCGGAGGTGTGGGGGGCGGCCGGGGTGCGCGGGAGGGTGTCGGCGACCGCGTCGAGGAAGGAGCGGACGAGGACCTCGGGCTCGGGCAGCGTCAGCGCGCCGGGGCCGGGGAGGGGCACGGCGTGGCCCTCGGGGGGCAGGGCGGCGGCGATCGCCCGCAGGTGGGCGAGGTCACCGGGTTCCAGCGGGCCGGCCCGCCAGGCGTCGTGGCCGGCCGGGGTCAGGCCGGGCAGCAGCCGGCCCGAGGCGACGAGCCGCAGCGCGTGCAGGGCGGCGGCGCCCCAGCAGGCGGTGGCCGGGTGGGCGGCCGGGTCGCGGCGGGCGCGCACCAGCAGCGGCAGGGCCCGGGCGAGCGGGAGGGTCAGCGCGGGCACCCGGCGGCGGCGCACTCCGCTGCCGTGGCGGCGTACGACCACCAGCTCGGCGGGCGTGTCCCCGGGGTCCGCGGGCAGGGGCTCGCCCGTGGGGTCCCAGAAGGCGAGGCGGCCGTCGCGGGGCAGGGGCGCGGGCAGGTAGACGCACGCGAGGCGTGCCCACGCCGGGTGCCCGGTCCCGGTCTCCGGGGAGCCCTCCGTGTGCCCGGCCACCACGGCCGTGCCGCTCGTCATACGTCCTGCCACCTCCCGCCCGCGCGTCGGACCAGTCGTCTTCGACTCTACGGGCGGGGTCTGACAATCGGCTCCGGGGCCCGGGCGGGGCCCCGGGTCACGGGACCGTGCGGGAGACCACGTACACCATCGGGTGCTGGGGGTCGGACAGGTTGACGACGACGTCCTGGGTGGGGGCGGGGTTCTTCTGCTCGTGGGTCAGTCCCCGCCAGGGGCCGGGGCCGGTGAAGGTCCAGCCGCTGACCTCGCGGTCGCGCTCGCCGATCGTGATGTCGTCCTCGCGCAGTTGTTCCGGGCGCGCGCGCATGGCGCCGAGGAAGCTGTCGAGGCCCGCGGGGTTGGTGCGGAACTGGACGTAGAGGCGGCTGGTCTTCCAGTTGTTCGTCTCGTAGTAGGCGATGTCTTCGGCGGGGTGCGGGACGGACACCTGGTAGAGGCGGCGCTGCACCTTGGACGGCCAGCCGGCGGTGAGGCCGGTCGCGGAGTACTTGGCCTCCTTGTCCTTGCCGCTGTCGCGGCTCTGGTTGGCGGAGATCACCAGATAGCCGGCCGGGACGCCGATGAGCAGGACGATGATCAGCAGGGTGAGCGCCCGGCGCCGGGCCCGGCGCCGGGGGTGCTCGGCGGGCCGGTCCGGCTCCGGTGGCGGACCGCCCTGGTGGGGCAGCGAGGGCGTCATGCGGTGTCCTGGGCGCGGCGCGCCTCGGCGTACCGCTCGTACCGCTCGTAGCGCTCCACCCTGCGCCGCTTGGCCCGGCGGAACCGGCGGGCGACCAGCCGGGCGAGGTCGGCGGCGCCCACCATGCCGGCCTCGGGCCCGAGCTGGGCGCGGGTGATGCGGGCCTCGGGGCGGTAGCCGCGGCCGGTGAGGTGGCGCTTGAACGCCTCCCGGGCCGGGCCGATGAGCAGGTCGTCGGCGGCCGAGACGCCGCCGCCGATGACGAAGCAGGAGGGGTCCAGGGCGGCGGCGAGGTTGGCGATGCCGACACCGAGCCACTGGCCGATGTCCTGGAGCAGCTCCACGCACATCGCGTCGCCCTCGCGGGCCAGCTCGGTGATCATCGGGCCGGTGATGTCGTCGATGTTGCCCTTGACGTGCTCGATGATGCCGTAGGCCACCGGGGAGTCGGCGGCGGCCAGCTCCTTGGCCTCGCGGACGAGCGCGTTGCCGGAGCTGTACTGCTCCCAGCAGCCGCGGTTGCCGCACGGGCAGCGGTGGCCGCCGGGCACGACCTGCATGTGGCCGAACTCGCCGGCGACGCCGAACTTGCCGCGCTTGACCTGGCCGTCCTCCAGGATGGCGCCGCCGATGCCGGTGCCGAGGGTGATCATCACGAGGTGGTCCTCGCCGTGGCCGGCGCCGAAGCGCCACTCCGCCCAGGCGGCGGTGTTGGCGTCGTTGTCCACCAGGACCGGCACGGAGAGCCGGCTGGCGAGGCGGTCGCGCAGCGGTTCGTTGCGCCAGGACAGGTGGGGGGCGAACAGGACGCGGTTGCGGTCGGCGTCCACCCAGCCGGCGGCGCCGATGCCCACCGCGTGCACGTCGTGCCGGTCGGACAGGTCCAGGACCAGCTCGACGATGGTGTCCTCGACGACCTTCGGGCTCTTGGACTTGTCCGGGGTCTCCGTGCGGAGCTTCTCCAGGATGTTGCCGTCGGCGTCCACGACGCCCGCCATGACCTTGGTGCCGCCGATGTCGATGCCGACCGTGGGCACGCGGGGGGCGGTCAGGTGGGACCGGCGCTCTCGTGTGCCGACGGTGCGCAGGACCGGGGCGCGGCGGGAACCGATGGGGGCGGTGAGGTCGCGGTAGGTGCTCATCGTTGGACGATTCTGCCGCACGCTCACGCTCGGTGCCGTACGGGGCGGGGAGGCGGGGGGTGCGCGTCCGGTGTCGGCGGCGGGTCCGTCGTGGTCTCCCGCGCCTCCGCGGCGCGGCCGTACGCCGGCACGGCCCCGCGTCCTCAGCCCCGCTGCAGTTCGTGTACCAGGGCGTCCAGGTCGGCGCCGCCCGCCATCTGCTTGGTCAGCTCGTCCAGGGTGATCTCGTCGCGTGTGTAATTGCCCACCATCGTGCCCCTCCTCAGGAGCACGAACCGGTCGCCCACGAGGTACGCGTGATGCGGGTTGTGGGTGATCAAGACGACGCCCAGGCCCTCGTCACGTGCCGCGGCCACATATTTCAGGACCACACCGGACTGCTTGACGCCCAAGGCGGCCGTCGGCTCGTCCAGGACGAGGACCTTCGCGCCGAAGTGCACCGCGCGGGCGATCGCGACGCACTGGCGCTCGCCGCCGGAGAGGGTGCCGATGGGCTGGTCGACGTCCCTGAGGTCGATGCCCATGCGCAGCAGCGCCTCGCGGGTGGTGCGGCGCATCAGCTCGATGTCCAGGCGCTTGAAGGGGCCGGCGCCCTTGCGGGGCTCGGAGCCGAGGAAGAAGTTGCGCCAGACCGGCATGAGCGGGACGACGGCCAGGTCCTGGTAGACCGTGGCGATGCCCCGGTCCAGGGCCTCGCGCGGGGAGGAGAGGGTGGTCTCCTCGCCCTCGATGCGCAGTGTGCCGTCGTCGTGGCGGTGCAGACCCGCGATCATCTTGATCAGCGTCGACTTGCCCGCGCCGTTGTCGCCGAGGACGCAGGTGATCTGGCCCGCGTGGACCTCCAGGGAGACGCCCTCCAGGGCGCGGACGGTGCCGTAGTGCTTGCTGACGTCGGTCAGTTCGACGAGGGTCATGTGGTCGCCTCCGCGCGCTTGCGGACCCAGGCGTTGAGCAGGGTCGCGAGGAGCAGCATCGCTCCGAGGAAGAACTTGAACCAGTCGGGGTTCCACTCGGCGAAGACGATGCCCTTGCTGGTCATGCCGAACAGCAGCGCGCCCACGGCCGAGCCGACCGCGCTGCCGTAGCCGCCGGTGATCAGGCAGCCGCCGATGACGGCCGCGATGATGTAGATCAGTTCGTTGCCGACGCCCTCGCCGGACTGGACGGCGTCGAAGGAGAAGAGCAGGTGCTGGCCGGAGATCCAGGCGCCGAAGGCGACGCCCATGTAGAGGCCGATCTTGGTGCGGGTGACCGGGACGCCGACCGCGCGGGCCGCCTCCTCGTTGCCGCCGACGGCGAAGATCCAGTTGCCGGTGCGGGTACGCAGCAGGATCCAGGAGGCGAGGACGACCAGGCCCAGCCACCACAGGATGGTGACCTTCACGTCGACGCCGCCGACGGTGAGGGTGGAGGCGAAGACGGCGCGGGCGCTGTCGAAGCCCTCCATGTCGCCGATGGTCTTGGTGGAGACCGTGTCGTCGATCAGCTTGGTGAAGCCGAGGTTCATGCCGGTCAGCATCAGGAAGGTGCCGAGGGTGATGATGAAGCTGGGCAGCCTGGTGCGGGTGAGCATGAAGCCGTTGAAGGCGCCGACGGCCAGCGTGACCAGCAGGGACACGCCCACGCCGACCCAGGTGTTCGCCGTCATCTGGTAGCTGAACATCGAGGAGACCAGCGCGGACGACGTCACCATGACGCCCGCCGAGAGGTCGAACTCGCCGCCGATCATCAGCAGGGCGACGGGTACGGCCATGATGCCGATGGTCGACGAGGCGTACAGCACCGTGCTGAGGCTGGAGGCGCGCAGGAAGCCGTCGGCGACGAAGGCGAAGAAGACGAAGACGGCGAGGGCGCCGACGACCGAGCCCAGCTCCGGACGGGCGAGCAGCTTGCGCAGCGGGGAGCCGGGCAGCAGCCGCTCGTCGGCCGGCTTCTCGTCGAGGACCGCGCTCATCGGGTGCCCCGCTCGGTGTACTCCGCCAGCTCGGCCGCCTGGTCCTTGGTGACGATCTGCGGGCCGGTCAGCACCGGCTTGCCGCCGCCGAGGACGTCGGCGTTGTACTTGTACAGCCACAGCAGGTCGACGGCCTGGTAGCCCTGGAGGTAGGGCTGCTGGTCCACGGCGAAGCCGAGGGTGCCGTCCTCCAGCTCCGCCGCGACCTTGGGGTTGAGGTCGAAGGTGTCGATCTCGGCCTTGCTGCCCGCGTCCGTCCGGGCCTTCACGGCGGTGTCGGCGAAGGGCGCGCCGAGGGTGACGACGGCGTCGATGGACTTGTCGGCCTGGAGCTTGGCCCCGATGGCGGACTGCACGTCGGGCATGTTGGTGCCGTTGACGTAGAGCTTGCGCAGGGTTCCGCGGAAGGTCTTGCCGACGCCGTCGCAGCGCTGCTCGTGGCCGACGTTGCCCTGCTCGTGCAGCACGCACAGGGCCTTCTTCCTGCCGCGCTTGTTCAGCTCGTCGCCGACGGCCTCGCCGGCGACGGTCTCGTCCTGGCCGATGTGGGTGAGGGCGCCGAAGGCCTTGGACTGCTCGGAGCCGGAGTTCACCGTGATCACGGGGATGCCGGCCTTCTCGGCGCGGGCCACGGCGGCCTTCATGGCGTCCGGCTTGGCGAGGGTGACGATGATGCCGTCGACCTTCTTGTCCACGGCCGCGTCCACCAGCTGGGCCTGCTGCTGGGCCTCGTCGTCGTGGGAGTACAGGAAGTTGATGTTGTCCTTGACGGCGGCCTGCTTGGCGCCGCTCTGGACGATGTCCCAGAAGGTGTCACCGTCCCCCGAGTGGGTGATCATCGCGAAGGTCCAGCGGGGGGTGTTCACCGCCGCCCTGCCCTGGGCCGCGGCGGCCTTGCGGGCGTCCTCCGCCCGCTTCCCTCCGGTGCTGCTGCATGCCGCGAGGGACACGGAGAGTGCCCCCGCCAGCGCTATGCCTACCCAGGTCCGAAACCGTGCCACGAGGCCGTGCCCTTCTTGTTGCCGCTCTTGCTCTGCTCCGACGTGCATAAGGGGCGGGCGACCTCACCGTGGGCGCGTCCCGGCGGTGACTCACCTGCCCCAAACACTTCAGTATCGGACATGCCGCACGCGGCCGGCACGACCGGGGACCACGGAACGGCCGTTTTGTCCGAATATCGCAAGGAATGACTGGGTGTGGTCACGGTCGCACCAGGAGCTGGAACTCGAAGGAGTAGCGGCTCGGGCGGTAGGTGTGGTCGCCGAGTTCCACCGCGCGGCCGGTGTCGTCGTACGTGGTGCGCCGCATGGTCAGCAGCGGGGCGCCCTCGGCCTCGGTCAGCCGCTCGGCCTCGGCGGCGGTGGCACCCCGGGCGCCGATGGACTGGCGGGCGCTGTGCAGGGTGATCCCGGCGGAGCGCATCATGCGGTACAGGCCGGTGGCCTCCAGCCGGTCGGTGTCCAGGTCGAGCAGGCCGGGCGGGAGGTGGTTGACCAGATAGGCGATGGGTTCCCCGTGGGCGAGGCGGAGCCGCTCGACGCGGTGCACCTCGCCGCCCTCCGGGACGCCGAGCGCGGCGGCGACCTCGGCGGGGGCCGGCACGACCGTGTTGACCAGCACCTTGGTGGCGGGGCGCTGGCCGGCCGCCGCCAGGTCGTCGTAGAGGCTGCTCAGTTCCAGCGGGCGCTTGACCTGGCTGTGCACGACCTGGGTGCCCACGCCCCGGCGCCGGACGAGGAGCCCCTTGTCGACGAGGGACTGGATGGCCTGGCGGACGGTCGGCCGGGACAGTCCGAGCCGCGCGGCCAGCTCGATCTCGTTGCCCAGCAGGCTGCCCGGGGTGAGGCTGCCGTGTTCGATGGCGGACTCCAGCTGCTGGGAGAGCTGGAAGTACAACGGCACCGGGGAGCCACGGTCCACGCGGAGGTCGAGCGCCACGGAGGAGTCCACATCTGGTTTCGGCACGGGGCCGAGCGTAGTCCCGCGCCCGAGGGACGGGAAGTCGTGTCGTCAGGTTGTCCGGACATATGTGGGACCGGTCTGTTCATGGCGCTCCCGGGGGGCCGCACCGCGAACCGCCGGGGCGGTGCGGTGCGGTGCGGTCCGGCTCCGGTCGTGGTCCCGGTGGCCTCCTAGAGTCCCTCGCCGCCGTCGCCGTCCAGCAGCCCCGCGTCGTAGACCAGCAGCGCGATCTGCACCCGGTTGTCGAGGCCGAGCTTGGCGAGCGCGCGGGAGACGTGCGCCTTGACGGTGGCCACACTGAGGAAGAGTTCGGCGGCGATCCGCGCGTTGGCGAGTCCGCGTCCGACGGCGACGGCGACCTCGCGCTCACGGTCGTTGAGGACGGCGAGCCGTTCGCGCGCCCGGGTCCGCCGGGCGTCGGCGGCGGAGCCGGCCGCGTGCCGCATCAGCTGCCGGGTGACCGCGGGCGACAGGACCGGGACGCCGGCGGCGACCCGGCGCACGGCGTCGACGATCTCGGCGGGCGGGGTGTCCTTCAGCACGAAGCCGGCGGCGCCGGCGCGCATCGCGTGCAGTACCTGTTCGTCGGCGTGGAAGGTGGTCAGCACCACGACCTGCGGCGCGTCCGGTCGCGCGCGCAGCCGTCGGGTCGCGGTGATCCCGTCCACCGCCGGCATCCGGATGTCCATGAGGACGACGTCCGGCCGGGTCCGCCGCACCAGTTCCTCCGCTTCCCCGCCGTCGGCGGCCTCCCCGACGACCTCGATGTCCCCGGCCCCGCCGATCATCAGTGCCAGCCCGGCACGGACGAGGGGGTCGTCGTCGACGAGGAGGAGTCTGATCGGCGTCGCAGTCATGGGGTTACGTAATCACGCCCGGCGGACCGGGGCGGCGGGGGCGGCCGATCGGGCAACGCGCCGGCCGGTCACGGGGACTTGAGGCGGCAGGCGGTGGAACGCGACCGTGAGGGGTCGGGCGCCGTACCCGTCGCCCCGCCGGCGCCGGGCGCGGGCGGGGTCCCCGGGCCGGTGTCCGCACCGGGACGCGGCACGCGCCTGCGCCCGGCTCGCGCGCGGACGGCGCCGAGGCCACCCGCGGCGGCCCTCATGCCCGTGACCACGGCAGCCACCCCCGTACCTCGAAGCCGCCGTCGGACCGGGCGCCGTGCCGCAGGTGGCCGCCCGCCAGGGTGGCCCGTTCCGTGAGGCCGATCAGGCCCTGCCCGGAGCCGGGGACGGGCGGGACCTCGGCGGGCGGCGCCGGGTGCGTGACGGTCACCGTCAGGCCGTCGCCGGGGGTGCCGGTCAGGCTGACCGTGACCGCCGTGCCGGGGGCGTGCTTGCGGGCGTTGGTCAGGGCCTCCTGGGCGATGCGGTAGGCCGTGCGGCCGACGGAGGCGGGAACGGCGGCGGGATCGGCGACGCGGTGGTCGAGGGTGACCTCCATCCCGGCCTCCCGGCACTCGGCGACCAGGGCGTCCAGCGCGGCCAGCGTCGGCTGGGGCCGCCCGCCGGGAGGCTCCTCGGAGTCGCCGGCCCGCAGCACGCCGATGATCTCCCGCAGGTCCTGCAGGGCCTCGTGGGCGCTCTCCCGGATCACCCCGGCGGCCCGCGCGATCTCCTCTCGGGGCGCGTCCGGCCGGAACTCCAGCGCGCCCGCGTGCACGCTGAGCAGGGTGAGCCGGTGGGCGAGCACGTCGTGCATCTCGCGGGCGATGGCCTCCCGGGCCAGCCGCTGGGCCTGCTCGGCGCGCAGCCGGGCCTCGGTCTCCGCCCGGTGCGCCCGGTCCCGCAGGCTGAGCATCAGCATCCTCTTGGAGCGGACGAACATGCCCCAGCCGGTGATCGACACGGTGAGCAGCGTGGTGAAGGCGACGACGCCGACGTAGGGGAGATCGGGGTCGGGCCGCATCCAGTACAGGAGCGGGGCCAGGGCGAGGCCGGCGCCGCCGATCCAGGCGACGTAACGGAAGGGCCGGTGCACGGCGAGCGTGAACAGGACGACCGTCGCCGCGCCGCCCGAGGTGTTGGACAGCAGGCCGACCGGGACCATCGCGACGGCGAGCCCCACCGGCCACCGGCGGCGCAGCCAGAGCGCGCCGCAGGACAGGGCGCCCAGCATCTGGTCGAGGACGGCGAGGGAGTGCGGCAGGCCGGTCTCCTCGGCCACCGACCGGGCCGCCGCCAGGCCGATGAGGACGGCCAGGAGGAAGCAGGAGAAGTCGACGACCCAGTCGCGCGCGGTGCGCCGTGGCCGGCGGCCCGGGGGCCCGGCGTCCGGGTCCAGCTCGTGGACCAGCGCGGACGGGAACAGCCACCGGCGCCCCGTGAAGTCCCTCGGCGCCCGCGCCTGCTCGTCGTCGCTCACGGTCGGCAAATCTACGCACGGCCGGGGTCCCGCCGCCGCTCCGTGCCGGGGATCGGCGACCTCGTGACCGGCGGCGGTCGACCGAAGTCGCACCGCCGGGAGACTTCCGGCCCGGCCCGCCGGGGCGGGAGGCGGTCCTTCGGCGGCGGACGCTCGCCGCGCGGCCGATGCGCGCGGGGATGCCGCCGGGCGAGAGTCGCCGGGTGAAACAGCTACTGGAACTTCTCGGATTTCTCGCGCTGGTGCAGGGCGTCATGGGCCTGGTGCACGAGTTCACCGGCTGGCGGGTGGGCCTGGTGCAGCGCCTCGGCTTCCTCGACGGTCACGAGGTCTACGCGAGCGTCGCGCTCGTGGTGCTGGCGCTCGCGCTGTGGGCGGCGGCGGACGGCCGGAAGCGGCCGTAGGTTAACCCCCGGAAAAATCATCGGGCGTACCGGGAAGCTCTCCGTGCTTGACATTGACATGCCATGATCTACGCGCGTCATCATGAGGGCATGAGATTCCCCCCACGCGCGACGCGCATCGGCACGGCAGCCGCCCTCCTGTCCGCCCTCCTGGTGGGCGGCACCGTCACGGCCACCGCGGCGGACGCCTCGGCACAGTCGGTCGGCAGCGTCTGTTACGGCGATCTTCCCGCCCAGGCGTACGACACCCTGGAGCTGATCGAACAGGGCGGTCCGTATCCGTACTCCCAGGACGGGAGCGTCTTCCAGAACCGGGAAGGCGTCCTGCCCAGCCACACGGCCGGCTACTACCACGAGTACACCGTGATCACTCCCGGCTCCCCCACCCGCGGTGCGCGGCGCATCGTCACCGGTGAGAAGTACCGGGAGGACTACTACACGGCGGACCACTACGCCTCGTTCGACCTGATCGACTACGGCTGCTGAGCCCCTCCCCCAGGGGGCCGGCCCGAGGCACGGCGCAGCACCCCCGGGGCCCGGCCCGCTCCGGCCGGGCCCCGGTCCTCGCCGCGGGTCCCGGTCAGCCGGCGTGGGTGGAGAACAGCCCGCCGGTCGGGCCCTGCTTGTCCCCGCCCTGGGCCTTCTTCAGCGCGTTGGCCAGGCCCTCGATGGTGAGGGACTGGAGGATCACCCGGCCGTCGCCCTCCAGGGTGGCCAGGGACAGGCCCTCGCCGCCGAAGACGGCGTTCATGATCCCCTGGCGGTTGAGGCCGCCGACGCGCTGGACGCCGTACTGGATGCCCTCCTCGAAGGCGACCACGCAGCCGGTGTCGACCTCGATGCGGCCGCCGAAGTCGGCCGGGTTCAGGTCGATGAAGTTGCCCGCGCCGGCGATGATCACCGTGCCCCGTCCGGTGAACTTCTCCAGGACGAAGCCCTCGCCGCCGCTCATGCCGGTGCGCCCGCCGGTGAAGGCGATGCCGAACTCGACGCTGGACTCGGCGGCCACGAAGGCGTCCTTCTCGGCGAACCACGCGCGCGTGCCGTCCAGTTCCAGGGCCCGCATCTCCCCGGGCAGCACGCCCGCGAAGCCCACCGTGCCCTCGCCGCCCTGGGCGGTGAAGTGCTGGAAGGCCAGCGACTCGCCGGCGAGCACGCGCTGCCCGACCTGCATGGCGGTGCCCATGGCCTGGCGCAGCAGTCCGCCCATGCCGCCGGAGCCGCCCTGCTGCTGTCCGCCGCCGCCCGAGGGGCCGGACAACCGGGTCTCCATGGTCACGTTCGCCGTCTTGAACAGGAACTTCCCGGCCTCGCAGTACACGGTCTGGCCGGGGCGCAGGCTGACGACCGCCATCTGCATGGCGTTGCCGACGATCTCTTGCTGAAGTGTCACGTGAGGGACAACGCGTCAGACGGACGGAAGAGTTCCGCACCGGCGGCGGGAGGGGCCGTGCGGGTGACGCGCGAGGCGCCCCGGTGCTGTCCGGCCGGGGCGCCCCGCACGAGCGTGCGGACGGGGGATCAGCCGCCCAGTTCCTGGTGGCGGGCGGCGAGGGCGCCGGCGCCCCGCTCGGTCAGGGAGCCGAACAGGCGCAGCCGGGAGATGCCGCCGTCGGGGAAGATGTCGATCCGCGCGTGCGTGCCGACGGCCGCCTCGGGCAGGACGAAGCGGTGGTTGGTGTCGGGCTGGAGCCGGGTGCGCGGCAGGACCTCGGTCCACTCGCCGTCCTCGCCGTCCCGGACGGACACCGACGCCCAGCCGGCGCTGTTGCCCTTCAGGTAGGCGGTGTCGATCTCCACGGCGCGGACGGCGGACTGGGCGGCGAGCCGGTAGCTGATCCAGTCGTTGCCCTGGTCGCGGCGGCGGCGGGTCTCCCAGCCGTCGTCCATCTTGCGGGAGCGGCCCGGCTGGATGGTGTTGGTGGCCGGGGAGTAGAAGAGGTTGGAGGCGTCCTCGACCCGGCCGCCGTTCTCCAGCGCGACCACGTCGAAGGTGCCGAGCGCCGCCAGCCACTCCGGGTCCGGGACGACCTCGCCGTACACCCGCAGCCGGGCGATGCCGCCGTCGGGGTGCTGGTTGACCCGCAGGTGGGTGAAGCGCTGCTCGGCGGTGACCTCGAAGCCGTTGGCCGCGTGGCCGCCGACCGCGGTGCGCGGGACGAGGGTGGTCCACTTCACGTCGGCGCCGAGCAGTTCCTCGGGCGAGGGCGAGCCGGGTACGCAGGCGCCCTCGACGGAGACGGCCTGCGGGTAGTTGCCGCGGAAGTGGGCGGTGTCGACGACGATGCCGCGGATCACCCCGGGCGCGCCGAGCCGGACCAGCGCCCAGTCGTGGTCCTCGGCGGTGGGCCAGGGGTGCTCGGCGGAGACACCGCGCCGGCGGCGGGTCTCCCAGCCGTCCATGACCTTGCCCTTGTGGCCGAAGTGCTCGGGGTCGAACTCGGCCCGCTCCGGCACCAGCAGGTTCTCCCGCTGGGCGAAGAACTCGTCGTTGGCGGCGATGACACCGGCTCCGAGCTGCCGGTCGGCGAGGTTGGCGTACTGGGTGAAGGGGAAGTCGGCGGTGCGGTAGTCCGCGTACGGGTCGCCGCCTCCGTAGGGGTTCGCGTCGCCGGTGAAGCTGGGTGTCGCCGTCACGGTGATCAGTTCTTCCTTTCGGGGCAAGGTGGATGGGTTTCAGCGGGTGCGGCTCAGCAGCGTGCCCTTCGGCTCGGTGAACTCGCCGTCGGCGACGATGCGTTCGCCGCGCAGCCAGGTGGACTTGACGACGCCGGACAGGGTCTTGCCGGCGTAGGCGGTGACCCGGTTGCGGTGCTGGAGGCCGGCCGGGTCGACGGTGAAGGTCTCGTCGGGGGCGAGGACGGCGAAGTCGGCGTCGCGGCCGGCCTCGATGGCCCCCTTCTGCGTCAGGCCGGCCAGGTCCGCGGTCCGGGCGGACATCCAGCGGACGACGTCCTCCAGGGTGTGCCCGCGCTTGCGGGCCTCGGTCCACACCGCCGGCAGGCTCACCTGGAGGCCGGCGATGCCGCCCCAGGCGGTGGCGAAGTCGTCGGTCTTCAGGTCGGCGGTGGAGGGCGAGTGGTCGGTGACGACGCAGTCGATGGTGCCGTCGGCGAGGGCCTGCCACAGCAGGTCCTGGTTGGCGGACTCGCGGATGGGCGGGCAGCACTTGAACTCGCTGGCGCCGTCGGGGACTTCCTCGGCGGTCAGGGTGAGGTAGTGCGGGCAGGTCTCCACGGTGACGCGCACGCCCTCGGCGCGGGCGGCGCGGATCAGCGGCAGGGCGTCGGCGGAGGACAGGTGCAGCACGTGCACACGGGCGTTCAGGCGCCGGGCCTGCGCGACGAGGTTCGCGATGGCGGTGTCCTCGGCGTCGTGCGGGCGGGAGGCGAGGAAGTCGGCGTACTTCGGGCCGCCGTGCTGGGGGGCGCCGGCCAGGTGGTGCGGGTCTTCGGCGTGCACGATGAGCAGGCCGTCGAACCCGGCGACCTCGGCCATCGACCGGGCGAGCTGGTCCTGGTCGAGGTGCGGGAACTCGTCCACGCCGGACGGGGAGAGGAAGGCCTTGAAACCGAAGACGCCGGCGTCGTGCAGCGGGCGCAGGTCCTTGACGTTGTCGGGCAGGGCGCCGCCCCAGAAGCCGACGTCGATGTGGGCCTTGTCCCGGGCCACGTCCTGCTTGATCCGCAGGTGCTCGACCGTGGTCGTGGGCGGCAGGGAGTTGAGCGGCATGTCGATCAGGGTGGTGATGCCGCCGGCCGCGGCCGCGCGGGTGGCGGTCCAGAAGCCCTCCCACTCGGTGCGGCCCGGGTCGTTCACGTGCACGTGGGTGTCGACCAGGCCGGGCAGCAGCACGTGGTCGCCGACGTCCTCCAGCCGGGCCGCGGCCGGAACCTCGGCGTCGTACGGCAGGACGGCCGTGATCTTCCCGCCGGAGACGGTGACCGTGGCGGCCCGCGTCCCCTCCGGAGTGATCACGCGCGTCGAGCGCAGCACCAGTTCAGCGTCGGACACCCGAACCCCTCTCTATACCGCCGTCTTTACATCCAGGAAACGGGATTTACGCCCACGTAACGGATTTCAACGTTCTGTTGAAGGAGTCTTCACTCCCGCTACTCCGCCGTCAAGAGGCACACTTCGGGGCAGCACGAGGGCGACGCCCGCTCTAGACGTTTCCACAAAGCGGAATTAGAATTCCAGCAAGCAGAACGTAGCTACGTACAAGCGGGGAGTCAACCGACTGCCGGGTAGGCTTCTGCTCTCCCGCCAGTCCCGAAAGGAACGCGCCGTGCCGACGTCCAGCGCCAGCACCACCGACTCCGCCAAGCCCTCCGCCGCAGGCGGGGTGCAGTCCCTGGAGCGCGCCTTCGACCTGCTCGAGCGGATGGCGGACGCGGGCGGCGAGGTGGGCCTGAGCGAGCTGTCCGCGGCCAGCGGCCTGCCGCTGCCGACCATCCACCGGCTGATGCGCACGCTGGTCGCCTGCGGCTACGTGCGCCAGCAGGCCAACCGGCGGTACGCGCTCGGCCCCCGCCTGATCCGCCTCGGCGAGTCCGCGTCCCGGCTGCTCGGCACCTGGGCGCGGCCGTACCTGGCCCGGCTGGTGGAGGAGACCGGCGAGACGGCCAACATGGCGCTGCTCGACGGCGACGAGATCGTGTACGTCGCCCAGGTGCCGTCGAAGCACTCGATGCGGATGTTCACCGAGGTGGGCCGGCGGGTCCTGCCGCACTCCACCGGCGTCGGCAAGGCGCTGCTCGCCGGGGTCCCGGACGACGAGGTGCGGGCGCTGCTGGCCCGCACCGGCATGCCCGCGGCCACCGAGAAGACCATCACCACGCCGGACGGGTTCCTCGCGGCGCTGGAGGAGGTGCGTCAGCTGGGGTACGCCGTGGACGACAACGAGCAGGAGATCGGGGTGCGCTGCCTCGCGGTGTCCGTGCCCGACTCTCCCACGGCCGCGGCCATCTCCATCTCCGGGCCGGCCGGCCGGGTCACGGAGACGGCCACGGAGAAGATCGTGCCGGTGCTCCAGCAGATCGCCACCGAACTCTCCGCCGCCCTGGCCAGCCAGAACCAGGGCTGAGGGGCCCGGCTTCCCGGCCGTTCCCCCTGCTCGGGCCGAGCAGCCGAACCCATCCGCCCGCCGGGTGCGCGCGGACAGCGGACGGGCGGGGACCCGCCCGCCCACGACGCCGCCGGCGCCCCCGGACCGCGCCGTCGCGCCGGCCGGGACGCCGGCATCGGTGCCGGACGCGGGCCGGTGTCCGCGGAACCGGCCGCCCTGACGGTGGTTCCCGCCCCGGGGCGACCGTCCCCGTCGGGCCGGCCACGATCCGGCCGGACCACGCCCCGGCCGGCGCCGACCACAACCAGCCACCGGGCCGCCCGCACCCCTGCCGCCGGCCGGCTAGGCGCGCGGCGGCTCGCCGAACAGGTCGACGGCGGCGCGCACCTGGGCGAGTCCCCTGGTCAGCGCGCTCATCGAGCCGATCGCGCCGGCGACGAGCAGCAGCGAGGCGCGCAGCCGCGGGATCTCCGGCACGCCCCCGGCGGCCATCGCGGCGAGGGCGGCCAGCTCCTCCTCGGCTATCGGCCGGTCGGGGAAGTCCACGCGTAACACGGCGAGTTGGCGGCGCAGCCGGGACACGGCGGTGCGCAGTTCCGCCACTCTCGGATCCTCGTCGACGCCGGTCACCGGCCTCTGCCCCAAGCTCCGCAACGCAGCCCTCCCCGTCGGCACGCCCTTGTGCGCGGGCCAGTAAACGCCACCTCCGGACCCGCGCGCCACAGCGCGGACCGAAATTCAGCCCAACGGCGCCGTCGCCGCGCACACGGCCGGATCCCGCCACCGTCGGGTATGCAGGACCCATGACGGACAACCGGGAACCTCACGGGGAGATCGCGGGCCTGCTGCTCGCCGCCGGCGGCGGCAGACGGCTCGGCGGGCGCCCCAAGGCACTGCTGACACACCGGGGGCGCCCCCTGGTCGAGCACGCGGTGGGGGTGCTGCGCGCGGCCGGGTGCGAGCGGATCCACGTGGTGCTGGGCGCGGCGGCGGACGAGGTGCGGGCCCGCGCCGCGCTGGACGGCTGCGTGCTGGTGGACAACCCGGACTGGGCCGAGGGCATGGGCTCCTCGCTGCGCGCGGGGCTGGCGTCGCTCGCCGGCACGGGGACGCGGGCGGCCCTGGCCTGCCTGGTCGACCAGCCCGGCATCGGGCCGGCCGCGGTGGCCCGGGTGCTGGGCGCGTACCGGGACGAGCGGTCGCTGGTCTCGGCCGCCTACGACGGGGTACGCGGGCACCCGGTGCTGTTCGGCGCGGGGCACTGGGCGGGCATCGCCGAGTCGGCCACCGGCGATCGCGGGGCGCGGGCCTATCTGCGGGCGCACCGGGCCGAGGTGCGGCTGGTGGAGTGCGCGGACGTGGCGGAGCCGTACGACATCGACACGGAGGCGGACCTGGGCCACCTTGAGTGAACGGGGTGGCACCGAGCGCCACCTTGCCTCGACTCAGAGAATCTCGACGTCAACACACCATTGAAGTTCCACGATGAGGAAACTACTATCCACTGTTCAGAAGCGTCCGACCGCACAGTGGGCGCTGTCTGTCCTATTCGTGCCACTTGGCACCCGGTGCCACCGCTGAAGGAAGTGACAGCTCATGTCCGCACCAGCGCCGTCCCCGCTGGCCATCGTCGACGCCGAGTCCCTGCCCCGGCAGGAGGAGGTCCTCACCGACGCGGCGCTCGCCTTCGTGGCGGAGCTGCACCGGCGGTTCACCCCGCGCCGTGACGAACTCCTCGCCCGCCGGGCCGAGCGCCGCGCCGAGATCGCCCGCACCTCCACGCTCGACTTCCTGCCGGAGACGGCCGCCGTCCGCGCGGACGACTCCTGGCGGGTCGCCCCGGCCCCGGCCGCGCTGAACGACCGGCGCGTCGAGATCACCGGGCCCACCGACCGGAAGATGACCATCAACGCGCTCAACTCGGGCGCGAGGGTCTGGCTCGCCGACTTCGAGGACGCCTCCGCGCCCACCTGGGAGAACGTCGTCCTCGGCCAGCTCAACCTGATCGACGCCTACACCCGCAGCATCGACTTCACCGACGAGCGCACCGGCAAGTCGTACGCCCTGCGGCCGAACGAGGAGCTGGCGACCGTCGTCATGCGCCCGCGCGGCTGGCACCTGAACGAACGGCACCTCGTCGACGCCGACGGCACGCCGGTCCCCGGCGCCCTCGTCGACTTCGGCCTGTACTTCTTCCACAACGCCCAGCGGCTGCTCGACCTCGGCAAGGGCCCGTACTTCTACCTGCCCAAGACCGAGTCGCACCTCGAAGCCCGGCTGTGGAACGAGGTGTTCGTCTTCGCCCAGGAGTACGTCGGCATCCCGCAGGGCACCATCCGCGCCACCGTCCTGATCGAGACCATCACGGCGGCGTACGAGATGGAGGAGATCCTCTACGAACTCCGCGACCACGCCTCCGGACTGAACGCCGGCCGCTGGGACTACCTGTTCTCCATCGTGAAGAACTTCCGTGACGGCGGCGCCAAGTTCGTCCTGCCGGACCGCAACGCGGTGACGATGACCGCCCCGTTCATGCGGGCCTACACCGAACTCCTGGTCCGCACCTGCCACAAGCGCGGCGCGCACGCCATCGGCGGCATGGCGGCCTTCATCCCGTCCCGCAAGGACGCGGAGGTCAACAAGGTGGCCTTCGAGAAGGTCCGCGCCGACAAGGACCGCGAGGCGAACGACGGTTTCGACGGTTCCTGGGTCGCCCACCCCGACCTGGTGCCCATCGCGATGGAGTCCTTCGACAAGGTCCTCGGCGACCGCCCGAACCAGAAGGACCGGCTGCGCGAGGACGTCCACGTCGAGGCGGCCGACCTCATCGCCATCGACTCGCTCGACGCCAGGCCGACGTACGAGGGCCTGGTCAACGCCGTCCAGGTCGGCATCCGTTACATCGAGGCCTGGCTGCGCGGGCTCGGCGCGGTCGCCATCTTCAACCTGATGGAGGACGCGGCCACCGCCGAGATCTCCCGCTCGCAGATCTGGCAGTGGATCAACGCCGGGGTCGAGTTCGGCAACGGCGAGCAGGCCACCCCGGAGCTGGCCCGCAAGGTCGCCGCCGAGGAACTCGACGCCATCCGCGCGGAGATCGGCGAGGAGGCCTTCGCGGCCGGCCACTGGCAGGAGGCGCACGACCTGCTGCTCCAGGTGTCCCTGGACGAGGACTACGCCGACTTCCTCACCCTGCCGGCGTACGAGCGGCTGCGCGGCTGACCGCCGCCCGCTCCGCTCCGAGGGGCCCGGGGGATCCCCCGGGCCCCTCGGCCGTTTCCCCGCTCAGCCCAGGTGCGCCGACCAGTCCTGTTCCGCCGCCGGCTTGCCGTGCAGGTCGGGGACCCGCTTCAGCCAGTCCGGGCGGCCCGCCTGGGTCCGGGCCGCCCGGACGGCCTCCTCGGCCGCCAGCTCCTCGCGGCTCGGAAAGTCGGTGGGCAGCCACTCGGCCGAGAGCCGGACCCGCTCCAGCAGATAACCGACGTAGGCGTCCCGGACGTCGTCGGGCGTGGCGAACCCGGCGTCCTCGGCGAGCCAGGCGTCCGGCACCTCGGCCACGATCCCGCGCAGCAGCTCCTCGGTCACCCGGGGCGCCAGCTCGGCGTCGGCGGCGCGCACATCGGGGCCGTAGTGGCCGAGGGCGTGGTGCCGGAAGTCGTAGCGCCTGCCCGGGGCCGTGGTGTCCCAGCGGTGGTGGAAGACGAGGGCCGCGCCGTGGTCGATGAGCCACAGCCGGGCCGGCGCGGTGCCGAGGGTGGGCCACACCATCAGGTTCGAGCTGTGGACCGTACGGTCGACGTTGACGGTCAGCGCGTCCAGCCAGACGATCCGGCCCGCCTCCAGCGGGTCCAGCGGGAAGGTCCGGGCGATCTCCGGGGTGAAGTCCCGGGCACCCGGCAGATAGTCCATGCCGAGGTTCACGCCCGCGCTCGCGCCGTGCAGCTCGCGCACCTCCTGGTGCGGCTCGGCGGCGGCGATGGCGGGGTCGAAGTGGACCAGCACCAGCTCGGGGAAGCGCAGGCCGAGCGCGCGGGCCAGCTCCCCGACGACGACCTCGGCCACCAGCGCCTTGTGCCCCTGCGCGGAACCGGTGAACTTGACCACGTACGTCCCGAGGTCATCGGCCTCGACGACTCCGGGGACGGAGCCGCCGGAGCGCAGGGGGGTCACGTATCGAACGGCAGTCACTTCGCGCAGCACACCGGCCAGCGTAGACGCTTGGCCGGCGGCCGCGGGCGGGCCGGCGGCCGGCCGCGGTGCCGTCGCGGACGGTCAGTGGCCGGTCAGTGGCCCGGCAGGGGGTTCGGCAGCGGCAGGTAGCGGGCTGCCGCGCCGTCCGCGGCCGTCCAGCGCAGCAGCAGGTTGGTCTTGCCGGGCAGGGTGGGCGCGGTGAGCAGCGCGGGGATCTCGGGCAGGTCGTGCCGGGCGAGTTCGCGGCGGACGGCCGGCCACGGGTCGAGGCCGGGGTGGTGGTCGGCGAGGGCGCCGGCGATCTCGGTGAGGTGGTTGACGACCAGGCAGTACACCAGCCGTTCCCAGCCCGCCGCCCGGCTCACGTCCGGCAGCAGCTTGGCGCCCTCGGCGTCGCGGAACAGCGCCTGCACGGGCGTGCCGGACGCGTCCACGGCGACCAGGGTGTTCTGCAGGTGCGCCTCCAGGACGACCCCGTGGGCGTCGAACGCGGTCAGGGCGGGCGGGACGACCTGCCGCAGGTACGCCTCCCACCAGCCGTCCGGGTCCTGCGCGGCGGCCAGCGGGCTGCCCTCGAACCCCTCGGCGAGGCCCGCCGCGAGCAGCGGGGTGGCGCCGGGCCGCAGATGGCCGCGCAGCCCGTCGCGGACCAGCACGGCCAGTTCCTCGAACGCGAAGGCGGCGGTGCGGTAGCCGCGGTCGCTCAGCCAGGCCGCGGCCGGGCCCAGCGCCGCGAAGGCGCGCCCGGCGGCGGAGTCGGTACGGCGCAGCCGGGCGAGGTCGTGGCGCCACAGCCGGCGGATGTCGTTGGTGATCCGGACGTCCAGGCTGAATTTGAGGAACAGGTCGCGGCGGGGCTCGTACACCGTGCGGACGGCGGCCGTCGGCCAGACGGGGAACGCGGTGGTGCCGAGCCGCAGCAGCCGGCCGTCGGCGAACGCGGGGGCGAGGTCGCGGCCGGCCAGGTCGAGCTGCCAGGGGTGGGCGGGCAGCAGCCGGTAGCCGGGCGGGGCCGTGCCGAGGGCGTCCAGGGCGCCGGTGTCGCCCTCCTCGGCCACCTGGTCCTCGCGCACGCCGAGCAGCGTCAGCGGGAAACGCGCGTGCGCCTCGGGCGCGTACGGCAGCCAGGACGCGACCGGGCCGCCGCCGCGCGCCTTGGGGGCGGGGTGGTACGGGTGGCCGGTGAGCAGGGACTGCTCGGAGCGCAGATACGGGTCCCGCGGCGGCGTGGCCCGGGCGCGGGCGGTGAGCAGGGCGGCGACCGCGTCCCGGCTGTCGATCATCTCGGCGGGCAGGTCGCCGCCGGGCAGCCCGGTGTGCCGGCGCAGCACCTCCGCGACCAGTTTCACCAGTTCCGGGTGGCCGATGCGGTGCCAGGTGCCCGCCGCGTACACCTCGGGGTCGGCGGGCCGCCGGCCGGCGCGCACCCGCAGCAGCCGGCCGTCCGGCAGCCGGTGCACCCGGCGGTCCCCGGCGTCCGGGAGCGGCTCGGCCACCTCCCGCAGCAGGCAGTTGAGCAGGGGGGCCGACGCGTACGCGTCGGCCAGGCGGGCCGCCTCGCCGGTGGGGGGTGTGAGGTCCACGCGTTCCATTCGTTCCGTCGTCCAGGGGCCCGTGGTCGTCCCGGCGCACGCGGGTGCGCCGGCGGGGAGCCGGAGAGGATCAGTATGGCTGCCGTCCGGGCGACCCCCGCCACAGCCGTGCGCGACGGCTGCCGTCCCAGCCGTATCCGACCGGTTCCCGCACACCGCCGTACCCGGCCGGACGCGCCCGCGTTCCGCGAGGGCCGTGCCCGACCGCCGCCGGGACACACCCACACCCGACCGGCCCCGGGGCAGTTCCGGAACCGACCGGCCCAGGCCGCAGCCGCATCCGACCGGTCCCCCGCCCGGCCAAACCCGGCCGCCCCCGGCACACCGCCGCACCCGACCGGCCCCGGCAGTGCCCTGCCCGGCCGTCCCCCACCCTGCCCTGCCCGGCCGTTCCCGACACCGCCGTGCCCGGCCGTCCCCGCGACCGTCGTACGCGCGCGGTCCCCGACAATCGTGCCGTGCCCCGCCTACCCCAGGAGCCGACCGTGCGTCCAGCCCCCGCCCACGCCACCGCCACCGCCATCGCCGCCGAGTCCGTGATCGCGGAGGAGCTGGCCGCCGTCCGGCCCGGCCTGCTGCCCCAGTACGCGGCGGAGCTGCCCGGCGCCCGGGCCGCCGTGCTGACCCGGCTGTGGCGGGCGCTGGTCCACGAACCGCTGCCGTTCGTCACCGGCCGGGAGTCCGGCGCGCACGGTCTCACGCTGCGCCTGGCCGACGGCCGGCGGCTGCGCGGGCCGCACGCGGACCCGTACGCCACCGCCGCGTACGCCACCGCCGTGCACCTGGACGGGGAGCGGTACGCCGATCCGGCGCGGCTCATGTGCGCCCTCGGGGTGCCGCACGCGGCCGCTTTCGCGGCGGAGCTGGCGCACAGCGCGGCGTCGCTGGCGCTGTCCCGGGCCGACGCCGATCACCCGAAGGAGTGGCCGGTGAGGATCGCCGAAGGCTCGGAGGGGGACTGGGAGTGGGAGCGGCGGGTGACCGACGGGCACCCGTACCACCCGGGCTGCCGGTCCCGGCCCGGTTTCTCGGTGGCGGACCAGCTGGCGTACGGCCCGGAGCACGGGCCGGTGGTGGAGCTGGGCACGGTGCCGGTACCGGCGGCCGAGTGCCTTGTGGCCGGCCAGTGGCCGGCCGAACTCCGCGACGGCGCACGGGTGTTGCTGCCGGTGCACCCCTGGCAGGCCACGCAGGTGCTGAAGCGGCCGTACGACGTGTGGCGCCCGGCCCGGCCGCTGATGTCGCTGCGCACGCTGGCACTGCCCGGCGGCCCGCACGTGAAGACCGCGCTGAGCGCCCGGCTGACGTCGTCGGTGCGGGACATCTCCGCGTACTCGGTGCGGGCGGCGGTGCCTTTGACGGCCTTCGCCGAGGAGCTGACGGCGCGTACCGACGGGCTGCTGCACTTCACCCGCACGCTGGCTGCGGCGACCGCCGACTCGCCCGATCTGGCGGCGCTGCTGCGGGAGTCGCCGCAGGTGTACGCGGGGCCGGGCGAGCGGGTGGTGCCGGTGGCCGCGCTCCCCACCACCCCGCTGCCCGGCCGCCCCGGCTGGCTGGCGGCGTTCACCCGGCTGGCGCTCACGGTGGGCCTGCGCCTGCTGGACCTCGGTGTGGCCCTGGAGGCGCACGGCCAGAACCTCCTGGTCGTGCTGGCGGCGGACGGCACTCCGCTGAGGCTGGTCTACCGCGATCTGGCCGACGTCCGGATCAGTCCCGCCCGGCTGTCCGGGCACGGCATCGCCCCGCCCGCCCTCACGGGCCGCCTGATCACCGACGACGCCACGGCCCTGCGCCGCAAGCTCTTCGGCTCCCTGCTGGCCGGCGCCCTGGCCGCGACGGCGGGCTCCGCCCGCGCCCTGGCCGCGGCCCTGGAACCCACCCTCCCGTCCCTGCCCCCCACCCCGGACCTCCCCGCCCTGCGCGATTCCCCCCTCCCGGCCAAGGCCCTGACCCTGATGCGCCTCACACCGGACGGCGGGGGGGACTTGTGGACGGAGCTGCCACATCCCTGCACGGCACACTTTTCGGCGACAAACTGATGTGGCGTCATCTTTAATAGGTGCTCTGACGCGTTGGCCCCGTTCGATCGTCCGGCGGTGCCTTTGAAGGCCGGACGCCCGGACACGAGAGCCTCGGAAGCAGCAGATGACTGACGTCGACAGCAGTGACAGCCTGATGACGCCGATCCAGCCCGAACAACTGGAACCCGGGGCCGTGATCGCGCAGTCGCTGGACAACCAGTGGGTCCCCGCACAGCTCACCAAGGACATGATCGAGCGCGGTCAGTCTCTGGAACAGGTCGGCCACCGGCGTCTCCGGGAGGTGCGGGCCGAGTACTTCCGCAGTCTCATCAACGCCAGCCAGGTCGTGATCAACCGCGCGTACTTCTACAACAACGACGCGATCAGCCGCGACCTGGTGACGGAAGGGGAGGCGCGGGAGGCACACCGCCGGCTCCTCGCCTCGGGAGCGATCGTCCCGTTCCTGCTGAACGAGCGGCACCCCGCCGAGGAGCCGCCCGCCTATCTCCATCTGCGGAGCGACGGATTCACCGGCTGGCAGGAGACGCTGGCGGGCATGCCGTCCGGGGACCGGGTGCGCTGCGTGCGCATGTCGTGGGACGACTCCCCGGGCGACCAGGAGAACCGGGACCGCACCCGGATGCGGCTCTACCAGCCGTTCGCCGAGAAGGTCCAAGGGCTCACCGCGAAGGACATCGACATCCTCGCCGCCCAGGTCGGAGTGGCCCGCGAGGACGCCGACCGGTTCGGTCGGCAACTCGGCGAGGTGGTCGGTTTCAGCAACGGCCTCAGCGTGCGCCGGCAGCAGGTCGTCCGCAACACCCTGTACGAGGAGTTCGTGTCGGTGCCCGGCACGAACGTGGCGGAGGGCAGATACGACCGCGACAAGCCGTTCGCGGCGGAGATAAAGCAGCTGCTGGACCTGATCTACAACGTCAACCTGGCCGACGCCCTGGGGCGTTACCCCCTCACGCCCGTCGGCAGCCTGCGGCGCGTGGTGCTGCAGGAGGCCCGTGAGGCCAGGGCCGCCGCCGTCGGTGCCGTCGAGGACCCGGAGCAGTTGCTGACGTTCCTGCGGCGGCAGACCTTCGCCACCGTGCAGGACCACCTCACGCCCGAGGCGGTCGACGCGCTGAGCCTGCAGGACATCGTGCGGTTGCGGGACACCCCGGTCTGGAACGCCTACATCCACGCGTTCGGCGCGCTCACCGCGGCTCCGGAGGCGTTTCACGACCGTGTCGGGCAGGTATTCGATTGTTATGTCCGGCTCAACTCCGAGATCCTCAAGCTGGCACGGGAGCGCCGGCAGGCCCGGCCGGCCGCCTGGCGGCCGGTGGTCGAGGTCGTCGTCACCGTGGGCGCGGCCGTGTTCACGGCCGTCAGCGGCAACGACATCTGGGAAGTGGCCGGTTCGGTCCTGCCGCTCACGGTGAGCGGCTCGCTGACCGGTTCGGTGCAGCTGGTGCTGCGCAACCGCGTGGCCGGCCGGCAGGAGCAGAGGTTCGCCCGGGAGATCGCGACCGTGCGGCTGGCGAGTGAGCGAGAATGGTCGCAGTTCCACGACCTGGTGCGCCGCCTGCCCGGCTACCGGGACACGGCGGGGCCGCCCCGGACCGGCGCGGCCTCGGCGACCACCCAGGACAACGAAGACCTGCCCGAATACTGACCGCCGACCGGTCACCGACGAGCCGGAGTTCGCCCGTGCACTGCCCGCCGAGGCCCCGATGAACCGGTACGAGGCCCTGCGCCGGGACGCTCCGGAGTGGTTCCGCGATGATCCGGAGGGGACCAGGATCCTCACGGATCCGGCGCTGATCCGCGACGCCCGCAGACAGGTCACCTGGGCCCGGCGCAGCGGGCGCGGCGGCCCGTTCGGGGCGCTGTGGGCCCGGCTGCGGGCCGTGCTGCGGCCGGTCCGGGCGGGCGTGGTGTCGGCCGACAGGTACCTGTGGTATCTGCGCGATCCGGTGCGCTTCCCCGACGGCCGGCTCGGTCTGTACGACCGCATCCTGCCGCCTCCGGGCTCGTCTCCCGGCGTGGTGGTTCTGCCACTGGTGGGCCCGGAGGGGCGGGTGGTGCTGATCCAGCATCACCGGCACGCCACCCGCAGCCGGCACTGGGAGCTGGTGCGCGGCTTCGGCGATCCGGGTGCCACGCCCGTGGAGAACGTCACCCGGGAACTGCGGGAGGAGATCGCCGCCACTCCGTCGGAGGTCATCCCCCTCGGCGAGGTGCATCCCGACACCGGCTTGCTGGCCCACAAGGTCTTTCTCTACGCGGCCCGCGTGGACGGCTTCGGGGAACTGGAGAAGGGCGAGGCGATCCACCGGGCGATCACGGTGCCGCCGGCCGAGGCGGAGGAGATGGTGGCCGACGGACGGATCACCGACGGCTTCTCCATCGCCGCGCTGTACCGGGCCCGGCTGGCCGGCCTGTTCGGCGCGGGGACGCCGGGCGGCGGCTGAGCACCGGCCACCGAGCCTCCCTCGGCGTTTTGGAGTCCGGCCCGTCTGATCAATAAGATCCGGCGATGATCAGAAGACAACGGCTGGCGGTGGGGGTCTGTGCGCTGCTCGCCGCCCTGAGCGCCGGGATCGCGTTCCCCTCCGGCGCGGTCGCCGACGAGACGGGGCAGGACGCTCCGAAGGTCGAACTCGTGCTGGACGTCAGCGGTTCCATGCGGACCCGGGACATCGACGGCGGCACCCGGATGGCCGCGGCGAAGCAGGCGTTCAACGAGGTGCTGGACGCGACGCCCGAGGAGGTCCGGCTCGGCATCCGTACGCTCGGCGCCAACTACCACGGCGACGACCGCAGGGAAGGCTGTAAGGACACCGCGCAGCTGTACCCGGTCGGCCCGCTGAACCGCACCGACGCGAAGACGGCCGTGGCCACGCTGGCACCCACCGGCTGGACCCCGATCGGGCCCGCGCTGCTGAAGGCGGCGGACGACCTGAACGGCGGGAACGGCACCCGCCGTATCGTGCTGATCAGCGACGGCGAGGACACCTGCCAGCCGCTCGACCCGTGCGAGGTGGCCCGGGAGATAGCGGCCAAGGGCATCGGCCTGACCATCGACACCCTCGGCCTGGTGCCGGACGCCAAGACCCGCGCCCAGCTCAGCTGCATCGCGGACGCCACCGGCGGTACCTACACCGACGTCCGGCACAAGGAGGAACTGAGCGACCGCGTCGGCGAGTTGGTCGACCGGGCGGCGGATCCGGTGGTGACCCCGGTCGCCACCGAGGGCGCCGACCGGTGCGCGAAGGCCCCGGTCCTCACCTCCGGCCTCTACACCGACCGCGAGGAGTTCGGTCAGCAGCGCTGGTACAAGGTGGCCGTCGAGCCCGGCCAGGAGCTGCGCGCCTCGGTGAGCGTGGCGGACGACCGGGCCGTCAACCCCCATTACGGGGTGCTGCTGCGTGCGGTGACCACGCACGGACGGGAGATCGTGCGCGGCGAGGCCGCGGGCACCGGCCGTACGGACGTCATCTCCACCGGCCTGCGCTATCCGAAGCAGGACAGCGACGACGACTCGGCGCCCGCGGAGACGGTGTGCCTCCAGGTCACCCAGTCCTTCTCGGCGGCCTCGGGCGTGAAGACCACCCCGGGTCTGCCGCTGGAGCTGACCGTGGACGTGGTGGACGGCCCCTCGGGCCACCACGACGTGGCCTCCTTCGGCCTCGGCCGCGGCTGGTGGCTGCTCGGCGCGCTCGTGCTGGCCGGCTTCCTCGCGGGCCTGCTGTGGGGCTGGCTGTCACGCTGGCGGTTCGCGGTCTGGAGGACGAACTGATGCGGATCACACGAGTACTGGGCGCCGCGCTGCTGACGCTGGGGCTGGCCGCCGGACCGGCCGCCGCCGACTCCTCGCCCTCGCCCGGCGCCTCGGCCGACGGTGACGCGCCCACGCGGGCGGGCACCTCGTTCCGTACGGCGACGGAGATCGAGCAGGGCGAGCGGGCCACCGCCTCCGGCTCCACCGGCGACTACCTGTACTGGTCCTTCCCGGCGGACACCGGACAGCGGCCCACGGTCGAGGCGACGGTGAAGCTCCCCGCCACACACGGCTCGCAGACCTGGCAGCTCGACGTGTACGACGGGCTGCGGCGCCGCCAGGCCTGCCAGTACGGCGCGCAGTCGCGCACCGCCGCGCCGGACGCCGGCACCGTCGAACTGGCCTGTGTGCTGCGTACGGTGCGCGGCTGGTCGGAGGCGTGGGCCAACGACCCGCTGCCGGGCACGTACTACGTCCGGCTGACGGTGGTGGACCTCGCCGCCGCCGACCTCGGACAGCCGGTCGGCGCCGAGGTACGCGTCGACTCCAAGGACATCGGCGGCGCGGCGGCGGTCGACGGCTCGCTGGGCAAGCCGCTCGTCCCGGGCATCGCCGTCAAGTCCGCGCAGGACGAGGGTTCCAAGGAGGCCGTGCTGTCCAGCTTCGGCCGGGACGACGGCTGGTCGTCCGGCTGGTGGTCGGACCGCTGGGTGTGGACCGGGATCGGCGGTGTGCTGGCCGCGCTCGCCGGCATCGGCGGTTATGCGCTGACGCGCGGGTCGGGCCGGCCGTCCCGGGTGCCGCCGGGCGTCTGAGCCGTACACCTCGCGAGATCCAGCGAAGGCCCGCCGACCACTCCGGCGGGCCTTCGCCTCTGCCACTCCGGCGGGCCTTGGCCTGCACCTCTGCCGCGCGGCCACGACACGGCTCTCCCCACCGGCCACGACACGGCTCTCCCCATCGGCCATGGACCGGCTCACCACACCCGCCACGGACCGGCTCACCACACCCGCCGCGGCAGCTTCCGTCACGCCGGCAGCCCCGACGGCGTGCGCCGCAGCCGCCCCGACACCGCCGTCACGCCTCGCGCAGCGCCTTGGCGAGCGTGCCCTCCCCGGTCACCGTGACCCGTCCGTCCCGTACGGCGTCCGGCAGGGCCAGTTCGCCGCGGGCGACGGCCTCGCAGGTCGCCGCGTCCATCACCAGGCGCGCGTCGGCCGTGCCGGGCGCGGGTCCGTCACCGTAGACCGGCCCCTCCTCGGCGCCGGCGTGGAGGTGGAACTCCCCCTCCTCCAGGCACACTTCGACGAGGCCCTCGCCCTCCAGGGCCCGCAGCAGCGGCAGCGCGAACCAGTGCGCGCGCACCGCGTCGGTGGGCCTGCGCTCGCCCAGCTCCCGCGCGCCCCAGCTGCCCAGCGCCTGGAGGACCGGCAGCAACCGGCGTCCGCGGGCGGTGAGTTCGTACACGTACGCGGCGCCCGGCGGGGGCAGCCGGCGGCGGGTGGTGAGGCCGTCGCGTTCCATCTCCTTCAGCCGGGAGGCGAGTACGTCCGTGCTCACGCCGGGCAGGTCCGCGTGCAGATCCGTGTACCGGCGGGGACCGGCGAGCAGCTCCCGGACGATCAGCAGGGTCCAGCGGTCGCCGACGAGATCGAGGGCGCGGGCTGCGGAGCAGTACTGGTCGTAGCTTCGGCGAGGTGACATGCGACGCAGTGTAGACGCGTTGTTGGACTTTCCAAGCTCCCACTTGGTAAAACCAAGCAACACGAGTTTCCGGAGGGGCCCATGGAGTTCCGGCAGTCCAACAAGCTCAGCGAGGTGTGCTACGAGATCCGCGGCCCGGTGATCGAGCACGCCAACGCGCTGGAGGAGGCGGGGCACAGCGTGCTGCGCCTGAACACCGGCAATCCCGCGGCCTTCGGCTTCGAGGCACCGGAGGAGATCCTCCAGGACATGATCCGGATGCTGCCGCAGGCGCACGGCTACACGGACTCCCGAGGTGTGCTCTCCGCCCGCCGCGCCGTCGCCCAGCGCTACCAGACCCTGGGCCTGGACGTCGACGTGGACGACGTCTTCCTGGGCAACGGAGTCTCGGAGCTGGTCTCCATGGCCGTCCAGGCGCTGGTCGAGGACGGCGACGAGATCCTCATCCCGGCACCGGACTTCCCGCTGTGGACGGCCGTCACCACGCTGGCCGGCGGCAAGGCCGTGCACTACCTGTGCGACGAACAGGCCGACTGGAACCCGGACCTGGCCGACATCGCGTCGAAGATCACCGACCGCACCAAGGCCGTGGTCATCATCAACCCCAACAACCCCACGGGCGCCGTGTATCCGAAGGAGGTCGTCGAGGGCATCCTCGATCTCGCCCGCCGGCACGGCCTGATGGTGTTCGCGGACGAGATCTACGACCAGATCCTGTACGACGACGCCGTCCACCACTCGGCCGCCGCGCTCGCCCCCGACCTGGTCGTCCTCACCTTCTGCGGGCTGTCCAAGACCTACCGGGTGGCGGGCTTCCGCTCCGGCTGGCTGGTGGTCACCGGGCCGAGGCAGCACGCCAAGGACTACCTGGAGGGCCTGACCATGCTGGCCTCCATGCGGCTGTGCGCCAACGCGCCCGCGCAGTACGCCATCCAGGCCGCGCTCGGCGGACGCCAGTCCATCAGGGAACTGACCCGCCCCGGCGGACGGTTGCACGAGCAGCGGACCGTGGCCTGGGAGAGGCTGAACGAGATCCCCGGGGTGTCCTGCGTCAAGCCCAGGGGCGCGCTGTACGCCTTCCCGCGCATCGACCCCAAGGTGCACCCGATCCACGACGACGAGAAGTTCGTCCTGGACCTGCTGCTGCGCGAGAAGATCCAGGTGGTCCAGGGCACCGGCTTCAACTGGCCCGCCCCCGACCACTTCCGCATCCTGACCCTGCCGCACGCGGAGGACCTGGAGGCGGCGATCGGCCGGATCGGCAGGTTCCTCGCCGGGTACCGGCAGTAGGCCGGACCGGACACGGCGGCGGGGCGGCAGAACGGCGGAACGGCGCACAAGACCGGTCACGGCTGCACCGGAAGCCGGTCACGGCAGTCGGGTTGGCCCGTTTCGCTCGCTCGTGCGAAGATCGCCGCGCATGATCGGGGGGCTTCGCGACGGGCCCTCGGTGCGCGCCCGACCAGCGCCGCACCGCACCGCCGCGCCCCCGGTCCGCTCCATCGACCAGGGGGAGACAGCGGTGTTCTCGTACGGAGGACCGGCCTCGGCCGGACGGCCGGCGGCACGCGGCGGGCGCGGGACGGTGCTCGCCCTGCTCTGCGCGGTGCTGACCGCGGTCGCGGTACCGGCCGCGCGGGCCGACGCGCCCGCGCCGGCCGCGGGGCAGGAGGCGCGGCGGGCCGCGCGGTTCTGGACCGCCGAGCGCATGGCCGGGGCCCGGCCGCTCGACGCGCCGCGGCCGGCGCCGACGGAACCTTCGGCGTCGGCCGCCGCGGCGGCCCGGCCCAAGGGCACCCTGTTCAAGGGCACCCGGCTGGTCGGGACGTTCTTCGGCTCCGACGGGCCGCGCGGCACCACCTGGCACTGCACCGGCAGCGTCATCGACACCAAGGCCCGGAACATCGTGCTCACCGCGGCCCACTGCGCGCGGAGCATGAAGGGCGCCTACCTCTTCGTCCCGAAGTTCGTGAAGGGCGCGGCCCCCGACCGGCAGCCGTACGGCATCTTCCCCGTCAAGCGGATCTTCACCGACCCGCGGTACGTGCCCGACCGGGGCTCGACCACCACCAAGAAGGCCGCGTCCGACCTGGACACCGCGTTCGCCCGGGTCTCGGCCAACCAGTGGGGCAGGTCCCTCCAGGACGCGGTGGGCGGCGGACTGGCCTTCACCCGGCCCGCCGGCTACGCCCACCGGGGCGTCACCGTCGTCGGCTACCCCTCCCACCGGCACAACAGCTCCGGACGCGCGGTCAAGTGCACCGTGCCGACCCGGCAGTTGCGCGGCTTCAGGCAGTTGTCGATGACCTGCGGCGGCTACTACGGCGGGGTGTCCGGCAGCCCGTGGATCACCGACTACAAGGACGACGCCCGCACCGGGCACGTCATCGGCAACCTCGGCGGCTACAACGGCGGCGGCAACGACGCCGACGTGGACTACATCAGCTACGCCACCGCGTTCGGCGCCGACGCCGCGCGGCTGCTCGGGTACGCCGTCGCCGACCAGGCCCCGCCCGCCGACCTGCCCCCGTACCGGGGACTGGAGGGCGCGCTGCCGGGCGGTGCCGGGCGCTGGCGCAAGGCCGCGCTCATGGCATCGGGCGAGTACACCGGCGACCGGCACGGCGATCTGCTGGTGGTCTGGTCCGACGGCGCGGTCACCCTGCACCCGGGCGACGGCAGGGGCGGGTTCGGTGCCGAGAAGCGGCTGCGGCAGGCCGGCTCCATCTTCACGCACGCCCGGACGCTGACCGGTGGCACCTTCGCCGGCGGCGGCCGGGCGGGGCTGCTGGTGCGCTGGTCCGACGGCGAGGTCACCCTCTACCCGCAGCCCGGCCCCGCCGGGCTGGGCCGGGAGATCCGGATGGCGGCGCCGGGCTCGGCCTGGAAGAACGCCGTCCAGTTCACCACCGGGGCGTTCCGCGCCGACGGCGGCACCGCCCTGCTGGTGCGCTGGGCCGACGGCGGGCTCACCCTCCATCCCGAGGCCGGCACCGGCGGACTCGGCACCTCCGCCCGGCTGCCCCCGGCGGGCGGCACGTGGAGCCGGGCCGCCCTGCTGACCGGCGGCGACTTCGGCGGCACGGCCGCCGGGGACCTGCTGGTGCGCTGGTCCGACGGCGCGCTCGACGCGTACGCCGGTACGTCGGCGGCGGGCCCCGGCAGCAGGTCGCGATTGCGCGGCCCGAACGGTCTGTGGCAGCGGGCCCGGGTGCTGACGGCCGGCGCCTTCCGCCACGACGGCCCGGCCGACGACCTCGTCGTGCGCTGGTCCGACGGGGAGACCACGCTGTACGCCGACACCCGCGCCAAGGCCCTCGGCACCGAGTACACGCTGGTCCAGCCCGGCACCTGACCGCACCACCGCACCTCCAGGGGGAACGATGCCCGCCACCACCCGACCGGCCGGCGGCCTCGCCGCACGCACGGCCGGCCCCGCTCTCACGCTCGCGGCCGGCCTGGCGCTGACGGCCTGCGGCACCACCACGACCGCCGGCCCGGACGCCTCCGCACCGCCCTGCCGCACCGCCTCCCTCACCTGGACCCTGTCGCTGCTCGACGGCGACGGCGACGGCAACGACGACGGCGGCACGGGGCGGGGCGGCGACCGCTCCGGGGCCCGTCTCGTCGCCGTCAACAAGGGCTCCGGCACGTGTGTGTTCTCGGGGTACCCGAGCCTGGAGATCCACCACGGCAAGGCGGACGGCGTCGAGGGCGCCGGCGCCGGCCACCCGGCGGCCGTCGCGCTGCCCGGCGACGCGGCCGTCGCCGTGGACCTCCGCTACACCCGCCGCGGCACACCGGGTGCGGACAGCTCCTGGTGCGTACGGCAGCGGGAGGCCGCCGTCAGGGCGCCGCACGACACCCGCGGCACGGTCGTCCCGGTCACGGACGCGCACGGGAAGGCGGCCGTGCTCGACGCGTGCGGGGAGACCATCGCCATGGCCGCCCCGCACCGCACGGGGCCCGGGAGCTGACGGTGACGGGCGCGGCGGAACGCCGTCTGGCGCAGTCCGTCCTGCGGGCGCCGGGGGCCCTGTGACACCGTGCCGTCATGGGTGACCTCTTCATCGTCCGGCACGGGGAGACCGAGTGGTCGCGGTCCGGGCGGCACACCGGCCGGACCGACGTACCGCTGACCGAGCACGGGCGGGACGAGGCGCGCCGGCTGGTCCCGCTGATCCGCTCGCACCGGATCGGGGCCGCCTTCGTCAGCCCCCTCCAGCGGGCCCGGGAGACCGCCGAGCTGATCGGCATCCCGGACGCGCGGGTCGACGCCGACCTGTGCGAGTGGGACTACGGCGGGTACGAGGGCGTGACCACGCCGGAGATCCAGCGGAGCCGGCCCGGCTGGTTCCTCTTCACCGACGGTGTGGCACCGGGCCCCCCGGACCGTCCCGGCGAGAGTCCGGAGCAGGTCGGGGAGCGCGCCGACCGGATGCTGGCCAAGGCCGACGCCGCCCTCGGCAACACGGAGGGGGTCGTCGTACTGATCGCCCACGGCCACTTCCTCCGCGTGCTCACCGCCCGCCGACTGGGCCTGTCGCCCCGGCACGGTGCCCTCTTCCAGCTGGCCACGGGCGCGCTGTGCCGCCTCGGCACGGAACACGGCCGCCCGGTGGTGGCGGGCTGGAACATCCGGCCGCCGGAGTAACGGGGCCGCGGTACGGGCGGGGTGACGTTCCGCCGCGCCCCGGTCGTTGTCGGACCCCGGTCGTACGCTTCGGCCAGGGCCTGTGACGGGCCCGGGCGGCCGTCCGTGCGGGCGGGGCCCCCGAGTGAGCGGTGCCGGAAGGAGCAGCCCGTGACCCCACCGCCGACCGCCGCGCAGCGGCGGGTGATCGAGGAGGCCGATCCGGTGACCGGGCGGCTGCGCGGTACGCCGGCCCAGCTCGCGGCGCTGGTGAGGCGGGGCCTGGCCTTCCGGCACCCCCGGCCGCCGCACGACCACTTCCTCACCCCGGCCGGGCATCGCGTCCGGGAGGCGGAGCCCGGCCCGCCCGCGGAGGCCGCCCCGGACACCGGGGTGTTCACGGCCCGGGTCGGCGGCGAGGAGGAACCGCCGGTGTCCGGCCCGGCCCGGCGGCGGGAGGTGCACAGCGCCTGGCAAGGGCTGCTGGAGCTGCGCCGGATGACGCATCCGGACGGCGCCGTGGACCGGCCCTGCGCCTGGGAGCGGACGCATCTCGTGCGGGCCGCCGCGCTCGCGCTGGAGGCGGCCGGACACCCTCCGGCGGGCGCGGACGCGGACGGGTACCGGGTCCGGGCCACCCCGCAGCCGGAGGCGGTCGCGGTGTACGCGCCGGACGCCCCGCTGCTGGCGGCCTGCGCGGCGACGCTGGAGGGGGCCGGCTGGCAGACGGGCGAGTACACCGAGCCCCGGACGCGGGCCCGGTATCTGCTGGCCTCGCCGCGCCGGGTGTGACCGGCGTGTCAAGATCGGTCGTCCGCAGAACCGCACACGAGAAGGACGCGCAGTGACCGAACCGTTTTCCGTCCGGGTGACCGTCCGCGGCTACGAGACCGACACCCAGGGACACCTCAACCAGGCGGTATACCTCAACTACGCCGAACACGCCCGCTGGTCGCTGCTCCAGGCCGCCGGGATCAGCCAGGCCCGGCTCGTGGGCCAGGGCGTGGGCCCGGTGGCACTGGAGACCACCATCGGCTTCCGGCGGGAGCTGCTCGCCGGCGACGAGGTCGACGTGACGTGCGCCTTCGAGTGGGGCGAGGGCAAGACGTTCCGGATGCGGCAGGAGATACGCAAGTCCGACGGCACGCTCGCCGCCGAGGTCACCGCGGTGGGCGGCCTCATGAACCTCACGGAACGCAAGCTGGTCGCCGACCCGCGCGCGGTGTTCAAGGAACTGGCCGCGGACCCCGCCCTGTTCGGCCTGTAGACCACCCGCGCACACGACCGGGCCGGAGGTGACGGTGGCCCCGTCTCCCCCGGCCGGCCGGGTCCCCGCGCCCGGGGTCAGCGCACGGCGGCGATCTCCTCCCCCGCCTCCATGGGATGGGTGACGTCCTGGGCCTCGCGGCCCTTGCCGAGGTGGTTGAAGAGGAGGTTGAGCACCACGGCCGTGACACAGCCGGTGGAGATGCCCGAGTCCAGGACGATCTTCGCGGTCTCCGGGAAGGAGTGGTAGAACTCCGGCGCGGTGATCGGGATGATGCCGACCGCGAGGGACACGGCCACGATCAGCACGTTGTTGTCCTTGTCCAGGCCGGCCCGGACCAGGGTCTGGATGCCGCTCGCGGCGACCGAGCCGAACAGCACGATGCCGGCCCCGCCGAGGACCGGCCGGGGCACGACCGCGATGAGCGAGGCGGCCATCGGACACAGGCCCATGAGGACCAGGAAGCCGCCGCCGGTCGCGACGACGTACCGGCTGCGGATCCGGGTCATCGCGACCAGGCCGATGTTCTGGGCGAAGGCGCTGCACATGAAGCCGTTGAACAGCGGGCTGAGCGCGGAGCCGAGGGTGTCGGCGCGCAGGCCGGCCGCGATGGTCCTCTCGTCGGCGGGGCGCTCGACGATCTCGCCGAGGGCCAGCATGTCGGCGGTCGACTCGGTCATCGAGACCACCATGACCACGCACAGCGAGAGGATCGCGGCGAGCTGGAACTGCGGGGCGCCGAAGTGGAACGGGGTGGGGAAGCCGACCACGTCGGCGTCGGCGACCGGGCCGAAGTCGGTGACGCCGAACGGGATCGCGAGGAGCGTGCCGGCGACCAGGCCGATCAGCACGGCGATCTGCTTGACGAAGCCCCGCGTGAAGCGGCGCAGCAGCAGCACGATCAGCAGGGTGAGGCCGGCCAGGGTGAGGTAGGTGGTCGAACCGTAGTCGTGGGCCTGCGGATTGGGGCCCTGGGCCCAGCCGAAGGCGACGGGGAGCAGGGAGACGCCGATCAGGGTGATGACGGAGCCGGTGACGACCGGGGGGAAGAAGCGGATCGCCTTGCTGAAGAAGGGTGCCGCGACGAAGCCGAGGAGACCGGCGACGATGACCGCGCCGAAGATGACCGGCAGGGCGTCGGATTTGTCCTCCGTGGAGGCCACGATCGCGGTCATGGGGGCGACACCGGCGAAGGTGACGCCGTTGACGAAGGGCAGCCGGGCGCCGATCTTCCAGATGCCGAGCGTCTGGAGGAAGGTGGCGAGGCCGGCGGTGAACAGGCAGGCACCGGTGAGGAAGGTCAGCTCGGTCGCGCTGAGGCCGATGGCCGCGCCGACGATGAGCGGGGGTGCGACGACACCGGCGTACATGGCGGCCACGTGCTGCAGGCCGCTGGTCGCCATTTTCAGGGCGGGGAGTTTCTCGTCTACGGGATGGGCGGCCACGTGCGGCTCCTCCGGGCGGGTGACACGTCGTCGTCGACGTGGGTTTCATGGAGGTGGTGCGGGCGGTCGTGCGGGACCTCGCGGGGGGTGGCTCGATGAGCGGTGACGAGTGCGTGGGGTGTGGGGCGACGTGGGGGTGTGCGCGTGTGGACGGTGTGCGCGTGGAGCGGTGCGGGGGTGGGTGGAGCGTCGAGGGGCGCGTGGGGGTGGCCGGCCCCGGGAGGCGCGCGTGCGCACGCGACCCGGGGACGGCGTCCCGTGGATCCCGCTCGGATCCACGGTCCCGGCCGGGAGCCGTCCCTCCCGGCCGGAGTCCTGGGTGAAGGCGCCGGTCAGCCCTGCGCGGCGATCCGGGCGAGGCGCTGGGCCTCTTCGCGGGTGCTGACGGCGACGGCGTCCTCGTCGACGGTCAGCAGGCGGCCGTCCTCGACGATCTGCCGGCCGTTGACGAAGGAGGCGGTGACCGGGGCCGCCGCGCCGAAGACCAGCGCGGTCACCGGGTCGGCGATGGAGGCGTGGGCGAGGGTGTCCATCTTCCACAGCACCACGTCGGCCAGCTTGCCGGGCTCCAGCGAGCCGATCTGGTCGGCCCGGCCGAGGACCCGGGCGCCGCCGTGGGTGCCGAGCCGCAGCGCCTGACGGGCGTTCAGCGCGGCCTCGCGGTGCGCGCCGAGCCGGTTGATCAGCAGGGCGTTGCGCAGCTCGGTGTGGAGTTCGCCGGACTCGTTGGAGGCGGTGCCGTCGACGCCGAGGCCGACGGGGACGCCCGCCTTCAGCATGTCGGGGACGCGGGCGATGCCGGCGGCGAGGCGGGCGTTGGACGACGGGCAGTGGGCGACACCGGTCCGGGTGCGGGCGAACGCCTCGATGTCGGAGTCGTTCATGTGGACGCAGTGCGCCATCCACACGTCCTCGCCGAGCCAGCCGGTGGACTCGAAGTAGTCGGTGGGGCCCATGCCGAACAGCTCGTGGCAGAACTTCTCCTCCTCCACCGTCTCCGAGCCGTGGGTGTGCAGCCGTACGCCCAGCCGGCGCGCCAGTGCGGCGCCCTCGCGCAGGAGTTCGGTGGACACCGAGAACGGGGAGCAGGGGGCGACCGCCACCTGGGTCATCGCGTCGAAGGAGGCGTCGTGGTGCTTCTTGACGGTCTCCTCGGTCGCGGCGAGCGCGCCCTCCAGGGTCTCGACGGCGAAGTCCGGCGGCAGCCCGCCGTCCTTCTCGCTGCGGTCCATCGAGCCGCGGGCCAGCGTGAAGCGCACGCCGGTCTCGGCGGCGGCCCGGATGATCGACCCGGACAGGTCGCCGGAGCCGTGCGGGTAGACGTAGTGGTGGTCCATGGCGGTGGTGACCCCGCCGCGGGCCATCATGGCGAGCGATCCCCGCGCCGCCGCGTACGTCATCCGCTCGTCGATCCGCGCCCAGGTCGGGTAGAGCGCGACCAGCCAGTCGAACAGGTTGTGGTCGGTGGCCAGGCCCCGGGTGATCCACTGGTAGAAGTGGTGGTGGGTGTTGACCAGGCCGGGCGTGGCCAGGTGGCCGCGCCCGTCGATCCGGCGCACCACGTTCTCCAGTCCCTCGGGGGCCTTGCCCGCACCGACCGCCTCGATCCGGTTGCCGGCGAGGACGAGGTGTCCGGAGGCGTACTCGGTGTCGCCCGCGTCCACGGTGGCGATCGCACAGTTCTCGATGACGACGCGCTGGGCTGCCGATGGTGCCATCGTGCTTCCTTGTCTTTCAGTGGCGGCCCGTGGCCCAGGGGGTACCACGGGGAGGGCACGGCAGGACCCTAGGAGGATTTGAGTGCCGGAGCCGGCTGCCGGCCCCGGGTGCCGAGATGGTGGAAGAACAGGTTCAGCAGGACGGCGACGAGCGCGCCCGCGCTGATGCCGGAGCCGAGGACGGTCTGCGCCCAGGCCGGGAAGTCGGCGTAGAAGGTCGGCGCGGCCAGCGGGATGATGCCGGCGCCGAGTGCCACGGCCACCAGGATGATGTTGGAGCTGTCGTCCAGGCCCGCCTCGGAGAGCGTCCGGATGCCGCTGACGGCGATGGAGCCGAAGAGCACGATGCCGGCGCCGCCGAGGACCGGCATGGGGACCAGGGAGACGACCGCGCCGAGGACCGGGAAGGCGCCGAGGACGATCAGGCTGCCGCCGGCGACGGCGACGACGTACCGGCTGCGTACCCGGGTGAGCGAGACGACGCCGACGTTCTGGGCGAAGGCGGAGGTGGGGAAGCCGCCGAAGACCGGCCCGAGCAGGGTGGCGAGGCCGTCGGTGCGCAGGCCCCGGGTGATGGTCCGGGCGTCGGCGCGGCGGTCGCAGATCTCGCCGAGGGCGAGCATGCCGGCGCTGGACTCGGTCATCAGCACCAGCATCACGATGCACAGCGAGAGGATGGCGGCGGGCTGGAACTCCGGTGCGCCGAAGGCGAACGGGGCGGGCAGCGCGGCGACGGGCGCGGACTTGATGCCGCTGAAGTCGGCCATGCCGAAGGGCATCGCGGCCAGGGTGCCGATGAGCAGCCCGAACAGCAGGGCGACCTGTTTGACGAAGCCCCTGCCGAAGCGCTGGATCAGCAGGATGACGACGAGGGTGAACCCGGCGAGCGCCAGATAGCGCATGTCGCCGAAGTCGGCGGCGGTCTTGTCGCCGCCTTGGGCCCAGCCGACCGGGACGGGCATCAGCGTGACGCCGATCAGGGTGATGACCACGCCGGTGACCAGGGGCGGGAAGAAGCGGAGCAGCCTGCCGAAGAACGGGCCGAGGGCCAGGCAGAAGGCGCCCGCCACCATTACCGCGCCGTAGATCGCGGGGAGTTGGTGCCCTTGGCCGTTGGTCTCGGCGATCGCGAGGATGGGGGCGATGCCGGCGGAGGAGGCGGCGTTGACGAAGGGCAGCCGGTTGCCGACGAAGCCCTTGACGCCGATGGTCTGCAGGATGGTCGCGATGCCCGCGATGAGCAGGCTCGCGGCGATGAGCCGGGTGCGGGCCGCGATGTCGAGCCCGCAGGCCTGGCCGATGATGAGCGGAGGAGTGACAACGCCTGCGTACATCGCGGCGATGTGCTGGAGCGCGGCGGGGACGAGCCGCGAGGGGTGGAGCTTCTCGTCCACCGGGTGCACGGACGTGACGGCGTCCTCGATGTGCACCGGCGGGGTGGAACACGGGGCTTTCGCCGGCCCCTTTGCAGGCTGTGCCATTTTGTTCCCTCCGGTGTAGCGCGCCCCCGGCCCGTCAGGCCGGGCCGGGGGCGGGCGTCCCGCGTCAGAGGTTGGTCATGTCGACCGGGATACGGGCCTCACAGCCGTCCCGCAGGATGGTGGCCTCGATGAGGCCGTAGGGACGGTCGGCGGCGAAGTAGACCTCGTTGTCGTTCTTGAGACCGAACGGCTCCAGGTCCACGAGGAAGTGGTGCTTGTTGGGCAGCGAGAAGCGGACCTCGTCGATCTCGCTGCGGTTGTTGATGATGCGCGAGCCCATCTGGTACATCGTCTGCTGGAGCGAGAGGGAGTACGTCTCGGCGAAGGCGTGCAGCATGTGCTTCTTCACCTGCTCGTAGGACCTCTCCCAGTTGGGCATCTTCTGCGCGTCGTCGGTCCAGTTGAACCGCCAGCGGCCGGCGACCTGGGTGGCGAGGATGCGGTCGTACGCCTCCTGGAGGGTGGTGTACTTGTCCTTGACGTAGCCCCAGAACTCGGAGTTGGTCGAGTTCATCACGACCAGGTCCTTCAGCCCGGAGATGACCTCCCACTGCTCACCGTCGAAGGTGATCTGGGTGAGGCGGACCTCCTGGCCCTTGCGGACGAAGGAGTGCTTGACGTCGTCGGCGCCGATGAACTTGCTGTTGGCGTCGGAGGTCTCGATCCGCTCCCAGGCGTACTCCTCGATGCGGATGCGCGCCCGGTGGATCGGCTCCTGGCTGGTGACGAAGTGCCGGGCGAGGTGGATGCCGAACTGCTCGGCGGACTCGATGCCGTACTCCTTGGCGAACGCGAACACCGTGTTCTTGGTGGTGTCGGTCGGCAGGACGTTGGCGTTGGAGCCCGAGTAGTGGACCTCCTCCATGTCGCCGCTCAGTGCGATGGAGACGTTGAGGTCCTTGATGTGATGGGTGGCGCCGTCCCGCGTGATCTTGACGACTCGGTTCTCGGCCTTGCCGTACTGGTTCTGTCCCAGGATGGTCGGCATGTAGCTAGCTCCCTCGGTAAACGGAGTAGCCGAACGGGTTGAGCAGCAGCGGTACGTGGTAGTGCTCCCCGGGCACCACGGCGAAGGTGATCGCCACCTCGGGGAAGAACACGGCACCGCTGTCCCGGTTCGCGGGGGCGTCCTGCTGCGCATCGGCTTGCTTGTTCGCAGAATTTTCGAAGTACGGCTCGACCGCGAAGTCCAGCCGTACGTGGGTGGTCCCTTCCGGCAGGGCCGGCAGGTCCTTGCACCGGCCGTCGGCGTCGGTCGCCGAGCCGCCGAGCGCCTGCCAGTCCGCCTCGCGCCCCGAGCGGGCGGAGAGGCGGACGGCGACGCCCTCGGCGGGGCGGCCGATCGAGGTGTCCAGGATGTGCGTGGACACGGAGGCGGTGGTGCTGGTGCTCATGGTCTCAGGCGTCCTCTTCGACGAGTCGGGCCAGTCGGATGCGGTTGATCTTGCCCAGCTCGGTGCGGACGATCTCCCGCTCCTGCTCGGGCGAGTTGCCGATCCGCTCCTTGACCGCGTCGCGCATCTGCTCGCCGGTCCGGCCGGTGGCGCAGATGAGGAAGACATGCCCGAACTTCTCCTGGTAGGACAGGTTGAGTTCGAGCATCTCCGCCTTGAGCTCCTCGGAGGCACCGGCCATGCCGCGCTGTTCGCGGGCGGAGGTCGGGTCGCCGGGCTTGGGCCGCCCGATCGGCGGGTGCCCGGCCATCGCCTCCGCCAGATCGGCGGCGGTCAGCTCGGCCATGGCGGCGTCGCTGGCGGTGTAGAGGTCCTCCGGGGTGGCGTAGGGGCGGGTGGCGAGCAGTCGCCGGGCCCACTCCGTGGAGGCGCACGCCTCGTGGAGGGCGGCGAGGGCCTCGCGCTCCTCCAGATCGTTGAACCGGGCCAGACCCGGGGGCGTGGAAGTCGTCGTCACGGGAGCCTCCGTGGCCGCTTCGGGCCGTTGTGCTGAACGGGCTGCGGATAGCTAACGCCCTCGGAAACATCACGTCAACACTTTGTTGAAAATTCCGCGTAACAAGCCGGGTTGGGGTCCGAACGGCCCTTGCGCCCCCGGTTCGGGCCGGTCAGACGCCCTTCTCGCGGTTGAGGTAGTTGTAGACCGTGAAGCGGCTGACGCCGAGCGCGCCCGCCACGGTCTCCACGCCGTGCCGCACGGAGAACGCGCCGCGCGCCTCCAGGATCCGGACGACCTCCTGCTTGGCCCTGCGGTCCAGGTCGGCCAGCGGCCGGCCCTCCTTGCGCTCCATGGCGGCCAGGATGTGGTCGAGGGAGTCGGCGAGCTGCGGCAGGCGCACGGCGACGACGTCGGCACCCTCCCAGGCGAGGACGACGTCCTCGGGGCCCGCCTCGTCGGGCGGGAGCATCGTCCCGCCCATGGCGTCGACCAGCGGCTTCACCGCCGCGATGAAGGGCTCGTCCCCGGTCACCTATCACCCTCCCCGGTTCCGTCACCGATCACGTTGACCTGGAGCGAGACCCGGGTGGCACCGGCCTGCAGGGCCTTGCGCAGCAGCGTGTCCACCGCGCCGAGCACGCGGTCGGCGCCACCCTCGGCGGTGTTGCCGAAGGGCCCGACGTCCACGGCGTCCAGCTCGGCCGTCTCTATGACCTCGCGCGCCACCAGGGCGTGCGCGGGTGCCTCCTCCAGGTCGAAGGGCTCGGTCGTGAACTCCACTCTCAATCGCACGCGCTCAACCTAACGCGCGGGGCGGCCGCGGGGGACGGCTCTCGCGGACCCCCCTTGACAAGCGGCGACACACGACGGCAATCTTCCATTACGCAGAAACGAACTTCCGTAATACGGAATCTCGACCCACGGAAGGGAGCGCGGCCCGAATGCCAGGTTTCGAGTGGAGCACCGCCGCAGACCAGCGCTTCAACGTCAACCTGTCGATCCTCTTCACGGAACTCCCGCTCCTGGAGCGCCCCGCGGCCGCCGCC
Organism: Streptomyces sp. NPDC104831; assembly: GCF_055583025.1. Taxonomy (NCBI): domain Bacteria; kingdom Bacillati; phylum Actinomycetota; class Actinomycetes; order Kitasatosporales; family Streptomycetaceae; genus Streptomyces; species Streptomyces sp. NPDC104831. Next base: position 47,039 of record NZ_JBVJOT010000018.1, on the reverse strand, counting down.
GCGGCGGGCTTCACCGCGGTCGAGCTGTGGTGGCCCTGGATCGACTCCCCCACCCCGCCCCGGTCCGAGCTGGACGCCCTGAAGAAGGCGATCGAGGACGCGGGGGTCAAGCTCACGGGCCTGAACTTCTACGCCGGTCAGCTGCCGGGCCCCGACCGCGGCGCCCTGTCGCTGCCGGGCGAGGAGTCGGAGAGGTTCCGCGCCAACATCGACGTGGCCGCCGACTTCGCGGCCTCCCTCGGCTGCACGGCGCTCAACGCGCTGTACGGCAACCGGGTCGAGGGCGTGGACCCGGCCGAGCAGGACGCGCTCGCCCTGGAGAACCTGGTCCTCGCGGCCCGGGCGGCCCACCGGATCGGCGCGATCCTGCTGATCGAGGCGCTGAACAAGCCCGAATCGCCGCTGTACCCGCTGGTGTCGGCGCCGGCCGCGATCGAGGTCGTCGACAAGGTGAACGCGGCGACGGGTCTCGGCAACGCCAAGTTCCTGATGGACCTGTACCACCTGTCCATGAACGGTGAGGACCTGCCCGCGGTCATCGACGCCCACGCGGCGAAGACCGGGCACGTGCAGATCGCCGACAACCCCGGCCGCGGCGCCCCCGGCACCGGCTCGCTCCCCCTGGAGGAGCTGCTCGGCCGGCTGCGGAAGGCCGGTTACGACGGCTGGGTCGGCCTGGAGTACAAGCCGGGCGACCGCCCGAGCGCCGAGGCGTTCGACTGGCTCCCGCGCGAGGCCCGCGCGGCCCGCTGAGCCGTCGGCCCCCGGCACCGGCCGCCCTTCACAGACGTACGCCGCAGCAAGAGAGGCACCCTGAACATGAGCAACCTTCCCAAGATCGCGTGGATCGGCCTCGGCATCATGGGCTCCCCCATGTCCGAGAACCTGATCAAGGCGGGTTACCAGGTCACCGGCTACACCCTGGAGAAGGAGAAGCTGGACCGCCTGGCCGCCGCCGGCGGCGCCGCGGCCGGCTCGATCGCCGAGGCCGTGCGCGACGCCGACGTGGTCATCACGATGGTGCCCGCCTCCCCGCAGGTCGAGGCCATCGCCTACGGCCCGGACGGCATCCTGGAGAACGCCCGGCCCGGCACCCTGCTGATCGACATGTCCTCGATCACCCCGCAGACCTCGGTGGACCTCGCCAAGGCCGCCAAGGACAAGGGCATCCGGGTGCTGGACGCCCCGGTGTCCGGCGGTGAGGCCGGCGCCGTCGAAGCGGTGCTGTCCATCATGGTCGGCGGCGAGCGGGCCGACTTCGACGAGGCCAAGCCGGTCTTCGAGGCCCTCGGCAAGACCATCGTGCTGTGCGGTCCGCACGGCTCGGGCCAGACCGTGAAGGCCGCCAACCAGCTGATCGTCGCCGTGAACATCCAGGCGTGCGCCGAGGCCGTGGTCTTCCTGGAGAAGTCGGGCGTGGACCTCCAGGCCGCCCTGGACGTCCTCAACGGCGGCCTGGCCGGCTCCACCGTGCTGACGCGCAAGAAGGACAACTTCCTCAACCGCGACTTCAAGCCCGGGTTCCGCATCGACCTGCACCACAAGGACATGGGCATCGTCACCGACGCCGCCCGCAACGTCGGCGCGGCCCTGCCGGTCGGCGCCGTGGTCGCCCAGCTGGTCGCCAGCCTGCGCGCCCAGGGCGACGGCGGCCTGGACCACTCGGCCCTGCTGCGGGCCGTCGAGCGCCTGTCCGGCGCCCAGGTCTGACGACCCCTCGCACTTCCGGGCCGCGGCGCCGCCGACACCTGTCCTGTCGCGCCCAGGCGGCGCCGCGGCCCGGAATCGAATTCAACAAAGTGTTGACGCTCAGTTCACCCCACTCCTAGGCTCCACAAAGCGGAAACAGTTTTCCGCTGACACCCGCACGGAAGGTCCACGATGTCGAAGCGCGTGCTCACGACAGAGTCCGGCGCACCGGTCGCCGACAACCAGAATTCCGCCTCCGCCGGCGTCGGCGGCCCGCTCCTGATCCAGGACCAGCACCTCCTGGAGAAGCTCGCGCGCTTCAACCGCGAGCGGATCCCGGAGCGTGTCGTGCACGCCCGCGGTTCCGGCGCCTACGGCCACTTCGAGGTGACCGACGACGTCACCGGCTTCACCCACGCCGACTTCCTCGCCGAGATCGGCAAGCGCACCGAGGTGTTCGTGCGCTTCTCCACGGTCGCCGACTCCCTCGGCGGTGCCGACGCGGTCCGCGACCCGCGCGGCTTCGCGGTGAAGTTCTACACCGAGGAGGGCAACTACGACCTCGTCGGCAACAACACCCCGGTGTTCTTCATCAAGGACCCGCTGAAGTTCCCCGACTTCATCCACTCGCAGAAGCGCGACCCGTTCACCGGCAAGCAGGAGCCGGACAACGTCTGGGACTTCTGGGCGCACTCCCCCGAGGCCACGCACCAGGTGACCTGGCTGATGGGCGACCGCGGCATCCCGGCGTCGTACCGCCACATGGACGGCTTCGGCTCGCACACCTACCAGTGGACGAACGCCAAGGGCGAGGCCTTCTTCGTCAAGTACCACTTCAAGACGAACCAGGGCATCCGCTGCCTGTCCGCCGAGCAGGCGCAGGAGCTGGCGGGCAAGGACCCCAACTCGCACCAGACCGACCTGCTCCAGGCGATCGAGCGGGGCGTGCACCCGTCCTGGACGCTGCACGTGCAGATCATGCCGGCGGCCGAGGCGGCGGACTACCGCTTCAACCCGTTCGACCTGACCAAGGTCTGGCCGCACAAGGACTACCCGCTCCAGCGCGTGGGCCGCCTGGTCCTCGACCGCAACCCGGACAACGTGTTCGCCGAGGTCGAGCAGGCCGCGTTCTCCCCGAACAACTTCGTGCCCGGCATCGGCCCGTCCCCGGACAAGATGCTCCAGGGCCGGCTGTTCGCCTACGCGGACGCCCACCGCTACCGCCTCGGCGTCAACCACACCCTGCTCGCCGTGAACGCCCCGAAGGCGGTTCCGGGCGGTGCGCAGAACTACGGCCGCGACGGCTTCATGGCGGTCAACGGCCAGGGCCGGCACGCCAAGAACTACGAGCCGAACTCCTACGACGGCCCGGTGGAGACCGGCCGCCCGCTGTCCGCCCCGCTCGCGGTGGCCGGTCACACGGGCAACCACGTGGCTCCGCTGCACACCAAGGACGACGACTTCTTCCAGGCCGGCGAGCTGTACCGGCTGATGTCGGACGAGGAGAAGTCCCGCCTGGTCGCGAACATCGCCGGCGGCCTCTCGCAGGTCTCCCGCGACGACGTGATCGAGAAGAACCTGGCCCACTTCCACGCCGCCGACCCCGAGTACGGCAAGCGCGTGGCGGAGGCGGTCCGCGCCCTGCGCGAGGACTGAGTCCCAAGGCTGCGTCCGGGACGTGACGGGGAGGTCGTGCCCCGGACGCGAAGACCCCGCCGCCCCGGGTGATCCGGATGAGGGGTGATCACCCGGGTACGGCGGGCAGGGCGAGGACCGCGGTGGCGTGCGAGCCAGTGCGGTGGTGAAGGAGACCCGGGCTCCCCTCTCGACCAGAGGGAGGGGACGCCCGCCTCCGTCGCCGTCACCGCGGTCCCAGCCCCATCCTCCGGCCGCACCGCCGGAGGAACCCAGGCCCCGTCCGGCGGCGCGATCGACCTGTCGCGCCCAGCCTCGCGCCGTCGGACGGCCACCACGTGGTGGAACGAAGCGCCCCCTCCGGTCCGGAGGGGGCGCTTCGCGCTGTCCGGGGCCGGTCCCCGGCGTGCGCCTCCCCGGTGTCCGCAGCACGCTGAAGGCATGGGCAACCCGACACAGCACCCGCACATCGTGGTCCACTCCCCCGCCCTGGACGGCTCCCGGCGGGTCACCGAGGGGGACGTGACGCTGGGGATCGCCTCGCACCTGGACGACGTGGTGGAGATCCTCCGGCTGGCCGACCTGGACCGGATCGAGGTGGAGGTGAGCGACCTGGTCGAATGGCAGGGCGGCGGCCCGGACGACTGGCCCGGGATGAGTGGACACGACTTCTAGCCACGCCGTCTACGACAGGGGGCGTAGACGGGCTACGCAACCCTCAAATCAAGCTCTGAACAGCGCCGACGAGGTCGCGACGGCCGCTCGCGACGGGCACAGTATCGGCACACGGGGCCCGCCTGCACGGGGGCGGCGGGCCCCGTTCGGGGGTGTCTCATGGGCCGCACGACGCCGGTCGCCGTTCCGTCCGATCCGTACGCGGTCGCGCTGCTGCGCGGGGGCGACCGCGCCGCCGTGAGCGTCGCCGTGTTCGCCCTGCACCTGCGCGGCGCCGTCGAGGCGGGCCGGCCCGGCACGCTGCGCAAGACCGCGGCGGGCGGCGCGGGGCCGTACCGGCACCCGCTGGAGAAGGCGGTCCGCACCGGCCTGTACCGCCCGGCCGGACCGTCGGAGCTGCCCGGCCGGGCCGTGGTGCGCCGGGCCCTCGCCCGGCTGCGGGCCGGGCTGACGGCCGAGGGGCTGCTGCGCCCGCTGCCACCCCGCCGCACCCGGGCCGCCCGCCGGGCCCTGGCGGTCCTGCGCGAGCGCCGGCCGCTGCCGCAGGGCCCCGGGGACCTGCCCGAGGAGGAGCTGCTGCTCGCCGTCGCGCTGTACGGCGAACGGGCCCTGACCGTCCTCGCACCGGACTTCGCCCGCCGGGGCGGACTCACCGGCCGCGGCGCGCTCGCCGACGAAGGCCGCTTCCCGTTCGGCCGGGCGCCCGGGCACCGCCGGTACTTCGATGACGAGTACGACACTTACGGCGTGTACGGCGAGGCCCCGGTCGGCTGGGACGACGACGACCGGGGCCAGGGCGGCGGTTCGTCCACCGAGTACGAACACGGCGGCGGCCACGACTACGGCGGGGGATCCGGGGGCGGCGGATTCGACTGAGGGCATGGCGAAGGGGCGGCCCGTCCCCCCGGGCGGGCCGCCCCTGGCTGCGTGCGTCAGACCTTCAGCGTCTTGATCGAGGTCGGCGCGTGGCCCGGCTCGGTGGCCAGGTCCTCGAACTCGCTGATGTCGCTGATGTCCATGGTGCGGCTCATCGAGATGTTGGTGATCCGCTCCAGGATCGCCTCGACGACGACCGGCACCCGGTACTCGGCGGCCAGCTTCTTGGCCTGCTCGAAGGCGGCGCCCAGCTGGTCCGGCTCGGTGACCCGGATCGCCTTGCAGCCGAGCCCCTCGGCGACCTTGACGTGGTCCACGCCGTAGACGCCGATCTCGGGCGTGTTGATGTTCTCGAACTCCAGGTTGACCTGGAAGTTGATGTCCAGGCCGATCTGCGCCTGGCGGATCAGGCCCAGGTAGGCGTTGTTCACCAGGACGTGGACGTAGGGGATCCTGTGCTGCGCGGCGACCGCCAGCTCCTCGATCAGGAACTGGAAGTCGTAGTCGCCGGAGAGCGCGACGACCGGGGAGTCCGGGTCGGCCTTGGCGACGCCGATCGCGGCCGGGATGGTCCAGCCGAGCGGGCCGGCCTGGCCGCAGTTGATCCAGTGGCGCGGCTTGTACACGTGCAGCATCTGCGCGCCGGCGATCTGGGACAGGCCGATGGTGGTGACGTAGCGCGTGTCGGGGCCGAAGGCCTTGTTCATCTCCTCGTACACGCGCTGCGGCTTCATCGGCACGTTGTCGAAGTGCGTACGGCGCAGCAGGGTGGCCTTGCGCTCCTGGGTGGAGGCCACCCAGTCGCCGCGGTCGGGCAGCCTGCCGGCCGCCTTCAGCTCCTTGGCCACCTCGACGAACAGCTCCAGGGCGGCCTTCGCGTCGGAGACGACGCCGTAGTCCGGCGGGAAGATCTTGCCGATCTGGGTGGGCTCGATGTCGACGTGGACGAACTTGCGGCCCTCGCGGTAGACGTCGAGCTTGTAGCCGGTGTGGCGGTTGGCCCAGCGGTTGCCGATGCCGAGGACGAAGTCGGACGCCAGGAAGTTGGCGTTCCCGTACCGGTGCGAGGTCTGCACGCCGACCATGCCGGCGTTCAGCTCGTGGTCGTCGGGCAGCGTGCCCCAGCCCATCAGGGTCGGCACGACCGGGGTCTGGGTCAGTTCGGCGAACTCGACCAAGAGGTCGCTGGCGTCGGCGCCGATGATGCCGCCGCCGGCCACGATGACCGGGCGCTCGGACTCCAGGAGGAAGGTGAGGGCCTTCTCGATCTGGGCGCGGGTCGCGGTGGGCTTGTAGACCGGCAGCGGCTCGTAGGTCTCCGGGTCGAACTCGATCTCGGTGAGCTGCACGTCGATCGGCAGGTCGATCAGGACCGGGCCGGGCCGGCCGGAGCGCATCAGGTGGAAGGCCTGCTGGAAGACGCCGGGGACCTGGGCGGCCTCCAGGACGGTCACCGCCATCTTCGTGACCGGCTTGGCGATCGAGGCGATGTCGACGGCCTGGAAGTCCTCTTTGTGGATCACGCTGGTCGGCGCCTGGCCCGTGATGCACAGGATCGGGATGGAGTCGCCGATGGCCGAGTACAGGCCGGTGATCATGTCGGTGCCGGCCGGACCGGAGGTGCCGATGCACACGCCGATGTTGCCCGGCTTGGTACGGGTGTAGCCCTCGGCCATGTGCGAGGCGCCCTCGACGTGGCGGGCGAGGGTGTGGTGGATGCCGCCGCCCTGCTGGAGGGCCTTGTAGAACGGGTTGATCGCCGCGCCCGGCACACCGAAGGCGTCGGTGACGCCCTCGCGCTTGAGGATCTCAACTGCCGCACGGGCAGCGGTCATACGAGCCATCGAGTACTCCTGCTTCGGCCTCTCGGATGCGTACTCCCGTCGCGCCCCGCGGTGAGCACAGTCTCCCGAATGTCGATCTCCGCAATCTTTTCCGTATTGCGGAATATAACTTCTACTATCTGGAAGCAATGTAAGGGGGTGGAGGAAGGTCGTCAAGAGCGGTCCGGCCACCGGAAAGCACGGGAGGGCCGCCCGTGCGGCACGGGCGGCCCTCCGAGGGGTGCGGGGCGTCTCAGGTTCCGTAGGTCTCCCGCAGCTCGACCTTGCGCACCTTCCCGGACACCGTCATCGGGAAGGAGTCGAGCAGTTCGAGCCGGCTGGGGATCTTGTAGTGGGCGAGGCGGCCCGCACAGAAGTCCCTCAGCTCGGCGAGGGTGAGCGGCCGCGCGGGGTCGCTCGGGACGACGCAGGCGAGGACCTCCTCGCCGTACCGCTCGTGCGGCACCCCGACCACCTGGACGTCCCGGATCCCGGGGTGGGCGTGGAGGAACTCCTCGACCTCGCGCGGGTAGACGTTCTCGCCGCCCCGGATGATCAGGTCCTTGATCCGGCCGACGATCTCCACGTACCCGTCCTCGCGCATCACCGCGAGGTCCCCCGTGTGCATCCAGCGGCCGGCGTCGACCGCCTCGGCCGTCTTCTCCGGCGCGTTCCAGTAACCGAGCATCACGCTGTACCCGCGGGTGCACAGCTCCCCCGCCGCCCCCCGGGGCAGGGTCACCCCGGTGGCGGGGTCGACGACCTTGACCTCCAGGTGGGGCAGCACCCGGCCGACGGTGGCGGTGCGGTGCTCCAGGTCGTCCTCGATCCGCGTCTGCAGCGACACCGGTGACGTCTCCGTCATGCCGTAGCAGATGGAGACCTGCTCCATGTGCATCTCGGCGACCACCCGTTTCATCACCTCCACCGGGCAGGGCGAGCCCGCCATGATGCCGGTGCGCAGGGAGGACAGGTCGTGGTCCGCGAAGTCCGGCAGGTTCAGTTCGGCGATGAACATGGTCGGGACGCCGTACAGGGACGTGCACCGCTCCCGCTCGACCGCCTCCAGCGTGGCCCTCGCGTCGAAGGAGGGGCCCGGGATGACCAGGCACGCGCCGTGGGAGGTGGCGGCCAGATTGGCCATGACCATGCCGAAACAGTGGTAGAAGGGGACCGGGACGCAGATCCTGTCCCGTTCGGTGTACGCGATCATCTCCCCCACGAAGTAGCCGTTGTTGAGGATGTTGTGGTGGGAGAGGGTGGCCCCCTTGGGGAAGCCCGTGGTGCCCGACGTGTACTGGATGTTGACGGGGTCGTCGCAGGACGGCTCCTCGAACGGCTCCGCCGCGGCCCCGGGGGTGGCGCGCGCGAGCAGCGCGTCCCAGCCCGGGTCGCCGAAGTAGACCGTCTCCCGCAGCCCGGGCAGCCCGGGCCGCACCTCCTCGACCATCGCGCGGTAGTCGCTCGTCTTGTGTGCGAGGGAGGCGAACAGGAAGGACACACCGGCCTGTTCGAGGACGTAGGCGACCTCGTGGGTGCGGTACGCGGGATTGATGTTCACCATGATCGCGCCGAGCCGCGCGGTGGCGTACTGGACCAGCACCCACTCCGGGCGGTTGACCGCCCAGATGCCCACCCGGTCCCCCTTGGCGACCCCGCTCGCGCGCAGCGCGTGCGCCAGCCGGTCGACGTCGGCGCCGAACTCGGCGTAGGTCCAGCGCCGGCCCGACGGCACGTCGACGAGCGCCTCGCGGTCCGGCCAGGCGGCGACGGCCCGGTCCAGGTTGGCGCCGATGGTGTCGCCGAGCAGCGGGGTGGTCCCCGTCCCGTGGGCGTACGAGAGCCGGGGCCCGTGGGTGTGCGGGGACCCGGCCCCGGGGGCCTGGGCGGGCGCGGTCACCGGAAGTCCTCCTCGCGGTACTCGGCGGACGAGCCCGCGGCCGTGGCCTCGCGCAGCTCGATCCGGCGGATCTTGCCGGAGACGGTCTTGGGCAGGGCGCCGAACTCCAGCCTGCGGATGCGCTTGTAGGGGGCGAGCACCTCGCGGGAGTGCTCGAAGAGGGCCTTCGCGGTGCCGGGACCGGGCTCCCAGCCCTCGGCGAGCACGACGTACGCCTTGGGCACGGCGAGCCGCAGCTCGTCCGGGGCGGGCACCACGGCCGCCTCGGCCACCGCCTCGTGCTCCAGCAGCGCGCTCTCCAGCTCGAACGGACTCACCTTGTAGTCGGAGGACTTGAACACGTCGTCGCTGCGCCCGATGTACGTGAGGTACCCCTCCTCGTCCCGGGTCGCGATGTCCCCCGTGCGGTAGTAGCCGCCCGCCATGGCCTCGGCCGTGCGGTCCGGGTCGCCGTGGTAGCCGGTCATCAGGCCGGCCGGGCGCTCGGCCAGGTCCAGGGCGATCTCGCCCTCGGCGGCCCCGGGCGCGCCGGAGACCGGGTCGAGGAGCTCCACCCGGAAGCCGGGGCTGGGGCGGCCCATGGAACCGGTCTTCAGCGGCTGGCCGGGGGTGTTGGCGACCTGTACGGCGGTCTCGGTCTGGCCGAAGCCGTCCCGGATGGTCACCCCCCAGGCCCCCCGGACCCGCTCGATGACCTCGGGGTTGAGCGGTTCACCGGCGGCCACGGCCTCGCGGGGCGGGTTCTGCAGCCGGGTGAGGTCTGCCTGGATGAGCATCCGCCACACGGTCGGCGGGGCGCAGAAGGTGGTGACGCCGGCGCGGTCCATCTCGGCCATCAGCCGGGTGGCGTCGAAGCGGGTGTAGTTGACGACGAAGACGGTCGCCTCGGCGTTCCACGGGGCGAACAGGTTGGACCAGGCGTGCTTGGCCCAGCCGGGCGAGGAGATGTTCAGGTGCACGTCGCCGGGCCGGAGCCCGATCCAGTACATGGTGGCCAGGTGGCCGATCGGGTACGAGGTGTGGGTGTGCTCGACCAGCTTGGGGCGGGCGGTCGTGCCCGAGGTGAAATACAGCATCAGCGGGTCGTCGGCCAGGGTCGGGCCGTCCGGGACGAAGTCGGCGGGGGCCGCGCGGGCGTCCTCGTACGGCTCCCAGCCCTCCTCCGGCAGGCCCCCGACGCTGATCCGGGTGTAGGTGCCGGGCACGCCGTCGAACTTGGCGGTGTCCTCCGCCCGGACGATCACGTGCCGCACCCGGCCCCGCTCCACCCGGTCGCGCAGATCGGCCGGGCCGAGCAGCGGGGTGGCCGGGATGACGACCGCGCGCAGCTTCATCGCGGCCAGCGCGGTCTCCCACAGCTCCGCCTGGTTGCCGAGCATGACGAGGATCCGGTCCTCCGCGGCGACCCCGCGCTCGCGCAGCCACCGGGCCACCCGGCTCGAGCGCTCGGACAGTTCGGCGAAGGAGAGCCGGGTCTCGCTGCCGTCCTCCTCGACGATGTGCAGCGCCGTGCGGTCGTTGCCCTCGGCGATGACGTCGAACCAGTCCAGCGCCCAGTTGAAGTGTCCGGGCCGGGGCCAGCGGAAGCCCTCGTAGGCGGTGGCGTAGTCCTCGCGGTGCTCCAGCAGGAAGTCCCGGGCCCTGCGGAACGTCTCGGTCTGCGTCATCCACGTCCTCCTCGGTACCGGACCATTGCCGGGCGGCTCCCCGGCATCGTCTAATCCGTGATGCGGGTCTCACTACCCCCGAACGGGGTGGACCGCACCGAAGGAGCGACGAGGTGGCAGCAGAGGCCGTGGCGGCGGCGGAGATACACGGCGCGCTGGCCCGGCTGCGGCGCGCCACGGGGCTGCCCGTCGCCTTCGGCGGCCTGGTCGAGCCCGGCCGGCCGCACATCCGCATCAGCGAGCTGAGCGGCACGGCCACGCCGGCGCTGCGCTCGCTCGCGGTGACCTCCGGCACCGGGCTGGGCGGCAAGGCGGTGGCGCTGGCCCGGCCGTGCGCGGTGCCGGACTACTCGCGTTCCCGGCAGATCAGCCACGAGTACGACGCCCCGGTGGCCGCCGAGGGCATCCGCGCGGTGCTCGCGGTGCCGGTGGTGGTGCGGCGCCGGGTGCGCGGGGTGCTCTACGGCGCGCTGCGCTCGCCCCGGCCGCTGGGCGACCGGACGCTGGACGCGGCGGTGTCGGCGGCGCGGGACGTGGAGCAGGCGCTGGTGGTGCGGGACGAGGCGCGCGGCCTGCTGGCCGCGGCCCGGACCGGGCCCGCCCCGGCCGGTCCGGGCGCCGCCGGGGAACAGGTGCGCGAGGCGCACGCGGCGCTGCGGGCGCTGGCGCCCCGGATCCCCGACCCGGCGCTGCGGGCCGAACTGCTCGCCGCCTGCGGGCTGCTCACCACGCCGCCGCGAGCCGGGGGCGTGACCCTGGCGCCACGCGAGCTGGACGTGCTGTCCTGGGTGGCGGCGGGAGCCACCAACGCGGCGGTGGCCGAGCGGCTGGGCATCGGCCCGGAAACCGTCAAGAGCTATCTGCGTTCGGCGATGCGGAAGCTGGGCGCCCACACACGAGGAGAGGCGGTGAGCGCGGCCCGCGGGGCGGGACTGCTGCCCTAGCCCGAAGACGGCGGGGAAACCCGCCCATTCCTCCGGCGCCGCTTTGCATTTCCCTCCACTTGACCGTTTGTTATTTCCCTCACCACGGCTTCCGTCCGAATTTCAGGGATCGTTGCCTAGAATTTGGCCCGGACACGACACAGGAGGGGAGCGGTGACCGTGCGACGGGACTTCCAGGAGTCTGCCAGGTGCCGCCCCGACCTGGTCATCGGCCGCGAGGAGCTGTTCGCCGGCGCCCACGGGCAACTCGCCTCGGGGGGCAGTGTGCTGCTCCACGGTCCCGCCGGAATAGGGAAATCGACCGCGCTGCGGGCATTGGCCGAGGAATACGGCGCCACCGCGCGCACGGTGTTGCGGTGCTCGGCGACGGAGTCCGAATCCCATCTTCCGTTCCTCGCCCTCGCCGATCTGCTCGGACTGGTCCTCGACGAGGTCTCCCCCCGGCTGCCCGCCGCCCAGCGCACCGCCCTGGAGTCGGCGCTCACCGGCCGCGGCGAGTCCAGCCTCCAGCGCGACGGTCTCGCGCTGCGCCTGGCGGTGCTCTCCGCGCTGCGCGCGCTCGCCGCCGACGGCCCGGTCCTGATAGTCGCCGACGACCTGCAGTGGCTGGACCCGGCCAGCGCCGAACTCCTCGGCTTCGCCGCCCGGCGCCTGGAGGGCACGCCGGTGCAACTGCTGTGCGCGGTGCGCACGGAGGGCCAGGAGAGCCAGGAGTACGACCGTCAGCTGCGCTCCTGTCCGCCGGGCACCCTGGCCGTCCGGCTCGGCCCGCTCACCCGCGCCCAGGTCGCCCAGCTGCTCGACCACCGCGGCCACGGCGGACTGCCCCGCTCCACGGTCCGCGAGATCCACCGCACCAGCGGCGGCAACCCGCTGTTCGCGCTGGAACTGGGCCGCGCCCTCGCCGACAGCCCCACCCCGCCCCGGCCCGGCGAGCCGCTGCCGGTGCCGACCTCGCTGCGCGCCCTGGTCCTCAGCCGACTGGACCTGCTCTCGGTCGAGGCCCGCCGCACCCTGCTGGTGGCCAGTGCCGGCGCCCGTCCCACCCCGGCGCTGCTGCGCGCGGCCGGCCGGGAGAACGCCGAGGCCGAGTGCGCCCAGGCCGCCGAACTCGGGCTGCTGGCCACCGAGCCCGACGCGCCCGCCGTACGGTTCGCGCACCCGCTGATCTCCGCCGCGCTGTACGCGGAGGCACCCGCGCACGAGCGGCGGGCGGCGCACGCGGCGCTGTCCACCGCCGCCTCCGACCCGATAGAGCGGGCCCGGCACCTCGCCCTGGCCACCACCGGCACCGATCCGCAGGTCGCCGCCCGGCTCGCCGGGGCCGCGGCCCTCGCCCGGGACCGGGGGGCGCCTTCGGTCGCCGCCCAGCTCGGGCTGCTCGCCGCCCGGCACACCCCCGCCGACGGCAGCCCCGGCCCGGAGGAGCGCCGGCTCGCCGCCGCCGAGGACGCGATCACCGCCGGCGAGGTCGACCTGGCCCGGGACATCGCCCGGGAGGTGCTCACCCGGGCGAGTGTGCCCGCCGACCGGGTACGGGCCTGGATCATCGTCATCGACACCGCCGGCCACACCATGACCGAGGTCGACGCCGTCTTCCCGCAGGCCCTCGCCGACGCCGGCGACGATCCCCGGCTGCTGGCCCTGGTCCACTACCAGCTGGCCTGGCGGGCGCTGATCGTGGAGGGCGACTTCACCGAGGCCCGGCAGGCCGCCGCGCACGCCGCCGGGCTGGCCGCGCGCGGCCGGGACCGGCGCACCGAGCTGCTCGCCCTCGCCTTCCAGGCGCAGACCGAGACCCTGATGGGCCATCCGGAGGCACCCCGCACCATCAAGCGGGCCCTGCGCGAGCCCCAGGACCCCCGGGTGGCGTGCCATCACAACGGGGCGGGCAGCGCCCGGTTCCGCTGGCTGGTGATGGGCGACCAGCTCGCCGAGGCCCGGGCCACCGTGACGGCGCTGCTGCGCGAGGTGCGCCGGCGCGGCTCGGTGGAGAGCGAGGTGCACTTCCTGCGCGGCCTCGCCGAGACCGAGCTGCGCGCCGGGCACTGCGGGCGCGCCCTGGACCTGGCCCGCGACAGCCTGCGGCTGGCCCGGGACTCGGGCATCGGCGAGACCGCCTCCGCGATGCTCACCTCCCTCGCGGAGGCCTCCGGCGGTGACGTGGACCGCGCGCTGGTGCTGGCCCGGGAGGCGGTGCAGCACGCCGAGGAGGACGGCGACCAGATGTACCTCTCCCGGGCGCTGGGCGCCCTCGGGTACGCGCAGCTGGTGGCCGGGGACCCGGCGGGCACCGTGCGCGCGCTGCGCCGGGTGCGCAGCCTGGAGCTGGGCCTCGGCATCACCGACCCGGCCCGGGGCCGCTGGCAGGGGGACCTGGCCGAGGCGCTGGTCCGCACCGGTGAGGTGGCCGAGGCGCAGGACGTCATCGACGTGAGCCGGGAGCACGCGCTCCGGCTCGGCCGGGAGAGCGTGCTCGCCGTGCTGGACCGGTCCGAGGCGCTGGTGCGCGCCGCCCGGGGCGACCGGGAGGCCGCCGTCGCCCAGCTGACGTCCGCTCAGGACCGGCTGGGCAAGCTCGGCTACGGACTGGAGGAGGCGCGGGCCGCGTTCGCGCTGGCCCGGCTGCGCGGCCGGGGGCCCGGGGCGGCGGCCTTCGACGAGGCCGGCCGGATGTTCCGGCGCTGCCGGGCGCTGCCCTGGCTGCGCCAGGTGGAGGACACGCTCGCCGCTCCCGAGCCGGACCCGGTGCCGGACCGGCCGGAGGCACCGGCCGCGCTGGAGGTGCTGGCCGCGATGGAGCGTCAGGTCGCCGCGCTGGTCATGGAGGGGGCCACCAACCGGGAGATCGCGGCCCGGCTGTTCATCAGCGTGAAGACGGTGGAGGCGACCCTGACCCGGGTGTACCGCAAACTGGGGATCCGGTCGCGGGTCGACATCGTCCGATTGGCGGCGGCTCGACGGGCGCGCTGAGCGGGCCCCTAGTTAACTGAACCGGACCGAGGGTTTTCCCTCACCCAGCCCCTTAGGGGGTTCCCTCATTGGGGGCCGTGGGTTCCGGGTCCTAGCGTAAAGGGCGTGCCGCTCGCCCGGGCACACGGGGTCGGTCCTGCGACCTCCCCGTGCACACCGCCCACCGACACCCGCGCGACCCCCCACCGGTGCAACCCCCACTGAGGAGACTCATGTTCGGGCCCAGACGTGTGAGAAAGACCGCCGCGACCCTGGTGGCCACCGCCGCCGCCGCGGCGACCGCGCTGCTCGCCTCCCCCACGGCGAGCGCCGCGCCCCAGCCCATCGTCGGCGGTACGACCACCACGACGACCGCGTACCCGTTCACGATGCAGATCACGGACGCGTCCCAGAACCAGTTCTGCGGCGGCACCCTGGTGGCGCCCACGAAGGTCGTGACGGCCGCGCACTGCATGGTCGGCGAGACCACGGGCAGCGTCCGCGTGGTCGGGGGCCGGACCTATCTCAACGGCACCAACGGCACGGTGAGCCGGGTCAGCAGGATCTGGATCAACCCCGGCTACACGGACGCCACCAACGGTGACGACGTGGCCGTGCTGACCTTGTCGACGTCGATGCCGTACACCACGGCCAAGTACGTCACCTCCGCCCAGACGAGCGTCTACGCGGCCGGGACCACGGCCCGGATCCTCGGCTGGGGGACCACCTCGGAGAACGGCAGCTCCTCCAACCAGCTGCGGACCGCGACCGTGCCGGTCGTGTCCGACTCCAGCTGCCGTTCCTCCTACGGTGCGGACTTCGTCCAGTCCGACATGGTGTGCGCCGGATACACGTCCGGCGGCGTGGACACCTGCCAGGGCGACAGCGGCGGTCCCCTGCTCATCGGGGGCGTCCTGGCAGGGATCACTTCCTGGGGCGAGGGGTGCGCGGAGGCCGGTTACCCGGGTGTCTACACCCGGCTGACCACCTTCTCGGACCTGGTGACCGCACAGGTCACCGCGTAACCCGGAAGACCTCCCGAGTACCCCTCGGGTATGTGCCGGGGGGGGGGGGGGGGGGGGGGGGTGGCGCCGCCGTAGAAGCCGCCGACCACACCGACACGCAAGTCGCCCTCGC